>WJXE01000479.1 GCA_009665115.1 Nitrosopumilales archaeon | reverse complement strand
CCTCTTGGACAAGTTCAGTAGATGCAGAAGGACTTAGGATCATTTCGCCCCTGAAACTATCGACATTTCGAGGTCCAAGATAATTTATAACAGCTTTAGCAAATTCCTTAGCCGTTGAGATCACGTCAATATCTTTGACACAATGAGAGCTATCAATTTGAACATCAAAATTGGAGACCTGATCAGGGGTTACCGCCATTCCCATAAGAGACCAGGAAAATAAGCTAATATTTTCTATTACGCTTATTCCGCAGGAATTTAATACCATGTGTGTTAGGAGGGCACTCGTAAAGTTACCACTATCTATGCTTACTCTGTTGTCGTACGATCTTGCTGTCAATAGCATGTCCTTGGCCATTCTAACATTGTCGGATAGCTCGAAACCCAAGGCTTCTTTGTCATATATTTTCGTTAAAAGGCTGATTTTCGCCGTTTTATGCGGGATCGAATTAAAGTTATCTGGGGGACTGACTTTAGCAAGTTTAATCGCCAGTTTTACTGACTGAATAATTTGCTCCTTTTCAAAAACATTAACAGACGAAAAACCCTGGGAGCTTCCTACCAGTACTCTGATTCCTAAATTGCCAATTTCGTGTGACTTTGATTGTTTCAAGTCATTGTTTTCGATGATAACCTCAGACTCTTTACTATTAACCCCATATGCCTCTGCATCAGTAGCTCCATTTCTCACAGCTTCCCTTACAGCTGTACTACATGCATCAATCAACGATAGCAGGGTCCTCATTGCAAACCTCCGACGGTCGCAAAACACCTAATGTGTGGCCCCCCGCCATCAACTTTCATCGGTTGAATTTTGCCACAATATCCAGTGCCCATATCGTAAGCGAAATCCTTGCCCACCATATCCACAGATCTTAATACATCAAAAGCTCTCCCGGAAACACTTGCCCCTTTCATGAGCTCTTTAATTTCCCCTTTTTCGATCAGATATGCCTCCTGAAATGCGAACATAAATTCCCCGTTTGCGTCCGCCTGTCCATTTCTAGCTCCCTTTAGCAGGTATCCGTGTTTTGTTTCCTTAAGCATGTCATCAACTGTGTCACGTTTGGGTTCAAGGAACGTGTTCCTCATCCTAATAAGCGGATCATCGTCGTACTCGTATGCACGTGCATTTCCAGCTGGTTTTGCGTCAAATATAAAAGCGCTCTCACGGTTATGTAAGAAAGACTCTAGATATCCGTTTTCGATGATGATAACGTTTTCAGCCCTAACTCCCTCATCATCAACCGCAATAGTGCCTGCTCCTTTTGGAAAAGTCTTCGACTCTCCACTATCTACTAAAGTGACCAGATCACTTGCAACTCTTTGCCC
>WJXE01000478.1 GCA_009665115.1 Nitrosopumilales archaeon | reverse complement strand
CTCTTGGGATTTGGGTATACTTAGAAAAATTTATTCCGAAAGTACTAGAAGGCAAATTGAAGAAAAAATGAAATAGTTCTTACCCTTCCTCACTATGAGACTACCGACGTGGCTAGATACGTGTTATATTATATAGCTCAAATTGTTGTAAGAAAATATGAAAAGCACGATTCTCTTTTGATTATAGATCAGCTGGTTACATGCATATTTGGTTCTTCTATATGTATTGTAACATTTGCTTGTTGATAATTATTTAATAAATCACCGCTTGGTGAGAGTTCTCTAATCCAACAATCGAATTTGGTTTTCTTTATTCCTCTTGGATAAAATCTTGTAATTAAAACTCTAATTCCATCGTCATTTTCTTCAGACGGCTCGTATATTGACTTTGTTTTAATGACCATAATTCTATATATACAATTGACGACTTTGACTTAGTTTTCTATCCTTGTTCAGGATGAGACAAGCGGAGCATTGACCGTGCTCAATGATAATGAACTCATGCATGGCAGGTCATCAATTCCTCGAGATGTGTCAAGAATCCTAGGGCCTATCATGCATTTTGAAAGATAGACAATAATCTGTACTGAATATGTAACAGATGTAATTGAAATGTTGTCTTCTGCAGTTGAAGCTGCTGGGTATTCTTGTGCGTTATATGCTGGGTCAGTTCGTTCTAGAGTAAAAGAGATTCTTGGATGAAATACCATCTGAGGATTATGTATCAGCAGTGATTGCCTAAGGCTTGGTTTACAAAAAAAGCCTAGACATCTTATCATGGTGTCCATGAAAGAGCCCTTCTTATATAGTAGAATTAACTTCTATTCACATAAATGACAGATTCTGTAGAAAATTGGGAGTCAATAATTCACAAGACTGTTAGAGCCAAGGACGGACATCTTATCGGAAGTGTTGATGCAGTTGATGATACCGCCGTTCTGATTTCGACTGAAGGAGCAAGGACACATTACAGAATTCCTAAACACATCGTAGAAAGTTTCGATGGACACGAAGTTATCTTAAATGCACCTTCTATAAAATTAGAACGATTTAAAGGTGGATCAGCTGAGGGTTTCAGTGAGATAAGATAATAATAACCGTGGTTTTTTATTTATTATCTACTTATTATCTCATCTCATCAATCAGTCGCTCCATGATGTATCTAACGCGATCAGTATGTAGGCATCGGTTTGTATGCCTCTGGAAAACATTTGTGACTTGAGGATCCTGCCCAAATTGGTTTTTGCAGAGAAATGTATAACCAGTATAGAATACTCCAGACTTTACTTTTGCTTCCTCCTAATGGTCTGTTTAATGATGTCTTACGCTAGTACATTG
>WJXE01000477.1 GCA_009665115.1 Nitrosopumilales archaeon | reverse complement strand
GCGTCGTTAGCACTCGTTCCATTAAGGAGTCCTTACGGGGTTGTCGAAGTCGATGATCATTCTAACGTGCTTGGTTTCCTGGAAAAGCCTATAGTCAAAGATAAATGGATAAACGCTGGTGTTTATCATTTCACCCGAGAAGTGTTCCATTACCTGCCTGAAAATGGAAATATTGAAATCACAGCCTTACCAGAGATGGCGAAAAACAAAAAATTGCAGGGCATAAGATACGCAAAGTCATTCTGGCGTTCTATAGACTCCCACAAAGACATTGAAGAAGCAACAAAAGAATTGAAATCCGCGGTCAATGTCTAATGCAATCCGTTAGAATAGGTTACAACCCAGGTAGTTTGTTATCGATCAAAGAAGTTCTTTTATTCTCAAAACTTGCTGATCGCAGCATGGATGTTGACTCCTTGTGGGTTCCCGAATCTTGGGGGCGTGAGGCGTTTTCCACTCTAGGTGCCATATCACAGATAACCAATCGTGTAAGGATTGGGACATCCGTTGTCAGTGCATTTGCTAGGACGCCGGCAACTGTGGCGATGGCAGCAACTACGCTAGATTTGCTCTCAGATAATCGGACAGTCATAGGTTTAGGCGTAAGCACCGAAGCTATTGTCGAAAAGTGGCATGGGATAACATTTTCGAAACCTCTTCAAAGAATGCAAGAATATGTTGAGTGCCTTCGTCAAATGATAACAGGGGAGAAGGTCAATTATTCCGGGACATTTTTCAATGTCCAGAATTTCAAACTCCTATACAAACCCCCCCGACGCTTTATTCCTATCTTGATTGCAGCTCTAAACAAGAAAATGATAGCGCTGTCTTGTGCTATTGCCGACGGAGTCTTGTTATATCTACGGCCATTAGAAGAGCTGAGGAGAACCGTTGCGCATATAAAATCCGCTACAAAAAATCTAGATAGACGGTTTGAAATTGCGTGTGTCTTTATTGGCGCCGTATCAAATAAAGAACCCGAAAAAGCGCGCCAACGAGCAGCGAAGACTCTCGCCTTCTACATTGCGGTAGGCAAATACTACAATGAGTTTCTTTCTACCAATGGCTTTGCTGCAGAAGTCCACCGAATTACAGAAGAGTACAGGTTCAATGGACTGGACGCTGCCACGAAATATGTTTCTGAAGAAATGTTAGATTCGCTCACAATATCAGGTAATTCCGAGCAGTGCATACATTCTATTCGAAGATTTTATTCATGTGGAATTTCTTTGCCCATTATACAGGTCAATCCAGTCGGCGATTCGGAAACTTCTTTTAGGGAGATGCTCTCAACTTTTCTCAGTGCGTAGAGTAGCGATAGCAGGTTATGCTACAACTAAATTTAGGCG
>WJXE01000476.1 GCA_009665115.1 Nitrosopumilales archaeon | reverse complement strand
GAGCTATCCCCTGTAAATACTCTCCCCGTCCTATTCCCGCCATGAGCAGCTGGAGCCAATCCAATAACCAATAATTTAGCTTTAGGATCCCCAAAAGTTGGGACAGGCCTTGCCCAATAAACTTGATTCATAAACTTCTTCGTTTTAGTTTTTCTCACTTCTCGAATGTATTTTGATAAACGTGGACATAATTTACAATGTACAACCGTTTCATTTACTTTGTGCAATAACAAATCTTCTTCAACGAACTTACTCTTTGACAATCCTAGATATTCTATATCTGAATACTGTAGGAGAATAGATATTTACCTGTATAATCTACAATTAATATAGACATTACCTTGACAAATAATCCTGTTGCAGTCTTTGATTCAGGAGTCGGTTCATTATCAATAATTAAAGAATTAAAAAAAGAGATCCCGCATGAGGACTTGCTTTACTTTGCAGATAGACTTCATTTTCCGTACGGAAATAAATCTAATCAGCAGTTGTACGAGATTATTCTAGCGTCGATAAAATTTTTGGAGAACTATAAACCCAAAGTAATTGTACTAGCATCTATGACCCCCTCTGTCCAAATATTACAGAAAGTCAGAACACGAGTCAATACCCCAATAATCGGTGTAATGCCCCCTTTAAGAGGAACAGCAAGGTTATCAAAGAAAAAACACATAGGCATTATGGCAACTGAAGGAACCGTGTCCAGTCAGGAACTAGCTGCGCTGATACGAAAAGAGATAGCTCAAGATATACGCGTAACCAAGTTCAATGCTTCACCAATAATAGAGCTGATAGAAAATGGCATTTACATCATTAATGAAAGAAAAACATTCGATACTATATCACGCGTACTAATGGGAAAGCTAGAAAAGGAAGATATAGATGTAATAATTCTATGCAGCACTCATCTTTCATTGGTCCGCAGTTATTTTGGTTCTCTATTTCCACTCGTAAAATTTATAGATCCCTCCAATATTGTAGCCAAAGACGTTAAAAAATTCCTTCGTCATAATAGAATGCTTAGGAGGAGCGGAATAGGTCGGTTGCAAGTAATCGCTTCAGGAGGAAAAGATCAATTTGAACAAACTATCCGTTTGATGGGTATCAGAGAACCTATTAAAAGGGTGAATCCGTGAAATCTTCTCATAAAAACAGAATACACAGATTTCCTACATGCAAGATTATGAGAGCACGTTCAATGAACCACCCAGTCGATTGTTCCGGCCCAGACCTATACCGCCTGAGCTTAAAAACATACCCTGCTGCTATATTCCCGGTCCTGCTTGCAGATTCCTGGAAAACAATAGCAACGACAGCTAAGAGTAGTCCACTAAATTATATTATCCAGTCTACCGACTGTGTCGGCCAAAGTAGTACTTCTTCGCTACGCTACCAGTTGTTGGTGATATGTTGATTGTAAATGAAGACCGGGTACAACTAGAGAGACAACTAGAGAGACAATAGTGGAACTGCATCTTCCGTGTGAATGGCAATACTAAAACTTCGAATAGATTTTATTATTAAAGGGCTAAATATCAGATAATCAAAGTGAAAGCAAGAAGCTGTCCCATATGTGAAAATTGTGGCTCAAAAAAATTCAGCATATTGAGCCGTTCTGAGAACGAGAGAGTGTTGCGATGCTTGGCATGTCATCGCC
>WJXE01000475.1 GCA_009665115.1 Nitrosopumilales archaeon | reverse complement strand
TCAATAATCTAGGCTTTAGGGCACACATAATAGGCTTGTCTTAGTACATCAAATAAAAGACGTGTAATAGATCAGAGTATATCTACAGTATCAAGTGGAAATAATGTATACATTACTTGGTGGACAATATTTTACAAAATCTCATTACCTCCCTAAGACTTCGTGTAAGCCATTCATTGACATATGTCACCGCTATCGAGCCGTTATCTGATAGTTTCTATACCCTGGCCTAGTACTCACTTTTTCAATAAAGGCAATTCATAATGATTTTAAGTTACGTAAAGATCGATAACAGAGAATGAACAAGGGAATGTTAATCACCATAATCGGCGGTGCGCTAATAGTCATTCTCACCTCAATATTTTCGTTTACCCCAAATTCTGCCAATCCCTCATCAGTTCCCGCTCTCAAAGTATATGCAATAGGTGTAATCAACAACGAACGAATTAAATTTCAACTTCAACCGTTACGGCAGGGCGCTGATATATCCGCAGATAAACAAGCAAGATTTCTCCTTTCACAACCGACCTTAACCCACCTTGACTCTTCCGGGAATATTCCTTCAAAGAGATATGCTATGAATGGAGAAGCGGGGTATATTGCAGAGAATCTTTCTGTTTATCACTGTGGAGATGTTGATGCGTGTAAAACTGCTATAAGTCTTGCAGTTGACGATATGATGAAAGACAAAGAACTACGGTCAAACATATTGAAACCAGAGCTCACACATGTTAGTACAGGAATCGCCGTAGGCAATGGCAAAGTCGTGATGGTATTCGACTTCGAAGCAAGAAGTTCATGATGAGCAAGAGACCATAGAGATTATCGCCTTATTTCTGGAGTCAACTTGCAGAAATACAAACCCCTCCATTTGTTACTACAGATTTTCTCTATTTGAGACTTATTGGAGATAGAAACATTTCGGAGGATGATTTTAGAAAAATACAAACAGACAGGGTTTCTGAAATGCAGAATTGGGCGAATATACTCAGAAGTAGTCAAGAAGAAGATAAGCGTATTAAGCTCGCAATAGTAGCGGCAAATAATCACTATGCTAGATTTGGACCTGGAACCGCATATTTATTCTGTGGTATGATAAATCTGCGTCCCGTGAATTGGGAGCAAAGATCGGCGAAAGACACTTTCTGATTTCTTATAAGAATACAGCTTTGTGCATAAAGAGTCTAAAAGAAAAAATTGCACATAGTCAACTCAAATAAATTCACATTGCTAAAAAGACTACTGCTAATTAATAGAGATCATGGGCGCCTAACAACGATAGAAGCTTGGGGAGTGAATGAAGCCGAACTATCTTTTTTAAAAGGCGCTCATAAATAAATATGCAACAAAAGATCAATATTAGTG
>WJXE01000474.1 GCA_009665115.1 Nitrosopumilales archaeon | reverse complement strand
CCCCTAATCACTTATATTGTTCGCGTGAGACATATAAATGTGATTAATTGATAACAATTTTATATATTTAGATCTAATTCATGATAGCGAGCTGAAATAATATACTATTTGAAGAAAAATTAACGGAATTAGAATATGTATATCTAAGCTCTGCAAAGGGGATCAGCCAGTCTTTGGACATTAGATGGTTTCTGACGGTGCTTACACCCATTAAACACCAACACATATATGTATCGTTAATTTCCTTAGCCTTAGACAATTAAAATGGTAGACAGCACATCTAAAGATGAAGCCACCACAACACCAAGACCAACTGGTGATGTAAGCAAGCTATACGATGCAGTTAACGAGAACTGCGTTAAGACAGTAGACGAGTTGGCAAAAGTTCAGCCAAAATATGGACAGTCAATCCATAATGCAATTTTAGCTCAAATACATACAGTAAAGAATGTTATCCGTAATACAATTTTAGCACAGAAGCAGTTGACAAGTGGCTGGAATCTTCCAGTAGCATACTCAGAACAATTTGTAAAGGAATCAGACGAAATCACCAAGAACATGGTCAACGCAATTGATGTGAATAACGAGGTGGCGGTGAAATCACTAGATGCGATAACAGAAAACTTCAAAACCTTTAATCGAACAATTGATTCATTTACAGAATTCAACATCAATGCTGCTAAGACATGGAATTCACTCTACAGTGCACAACAACAACAATTCCTAAAGCAATAATTCATTCTTTTTATTTTCCCTTTTTCTATCGAAGCTTCACCTTGGTAGACATCATCAGCTGCAGTCAGGTCATAACAACAAGGGCAAGTGCGTTGCAATAGAATCCTATTTTACGAATATGCGATGAGATGTCCTATTGTTATTGCCCCAAAAGAAGAACATCCAAAAAGATATGATTGGTGGCTAAATGAATTGGAATCACTTGGTATTAGTGCAAAGAGAATAAACGAGCTGAATGATCTAAAGGAAATCAGCACCCTAGCTGAGAACATGAAACGGGTATGAAACCTGAAATACAAGAATCAATACTGATTCAGGCCATTTGTCTTCGTTGTGGAGAAACTAATTCACCGGCATTTACTATGTAGGTCAGGCAGCGCCGCAAACCTCGAGTTAAATAGAGATTGTAAAAATTAATTTATGGTTCGAATATAATGGTTACCGAGATGCCCTTTAGTCTAGTTAAAGCGATAAAAAGTACTCACAAAACCCCAGTTAATAGGATTTCACATTGTATCGGATTGCCCGTTTATGCTACTGGGATAGTGTTAATCGTAGGTTATTTTATCGATTTACATACTAATCCGATTACTGGAATCACTCTATGGTTAATGGCAATTGGTTTGTTCTTA
>WJXE01000473.1 GCA_009665115.1 Nitrosopumilales archaeon | reverse complement strand
CGAGATATGGAGCGTCCATTGGTAACGGTACCAAATTTCCTTTAATCCGAAAATGGCTTTGTTAATAATGCTTCTCTAGATGTGACTTGGAATATAGGCCAAGATACACACACAGCACAGGAGCGCCAATTTCGATTTGATTGTAAATCGTGAACATTTTATGCTCGTAATATTTTATGATGTGCCAGCGATGGTATCTTATGCTAGTAATACTTCATTTCTCATCGCATCCTCTTCCTAAAACATGCCGTGTGTAATTTCATTAGGGTTAACTATGCCATATCTAACAACCAAAAAACGTCTTGCTAATCGTAAATACGGAACCAGAGCCAGTAACAACATATGGAAATTGTAAAAAGAAAAACATCAGCGACATAGGAAAAAAACATTGCTCCAGTTCTTAGTCACGGTATATCGGTCCATATTTATCCAGATATGAATTAATAACATTGTCCGAACTAGAAGGAAGCTTGAATGCGATTTCTGGCAACAAAGTAATTACAGCAAAACGAAAACGTGATGACGATGTCGATACAAGGAACCCGAATTCAAAGTTCATAGCAGGGGTTATAAAACTAATATCTGATGACAAAACCCGGCTTATTTTTAACACTATCTTTCTTGAAAGTGGAGATAGTAGCGAGACCCTTAGAACTGAATTGAAACTTACGAGAAAGCAGTACTATTCAAGAATATCTCGCCTCATAAAAGCTGGTTTGGTGAAAAGACAAAAAGGGAAGTATTTTGTTACTGCATTTGGCAGGGTGATCTTTGATTCTCACAGATTGCTTGGAACTGCTATCAAGAACTACTGGAAACTTAAAGCAATCGATTCTCTTGGAGTAGCAAATGATAGTAAGATGCCAAAAGAACAACGTAATAAGATAATAGAAGAGCTAATTGATAATCTACAACTCAAAGATATCTCACTTTCGACAAAGTTCTAACGGGTGAATTATGTGCTAACCTTCGGTTAGGTCAATTTAGAGACACGAAGATTCACAATCCTCATAGTAGCGTCAAAACATAGAAAAATATGGTGGCGCTAATGTGGCTGGGAGTAGTCGCGACCACCTTCTTGCAGAAGGTCGCGGTCATCCACCTTTTTGGTTCCCATTTTTTGTCAAGTGAATGATAACGACAAGTAGTAATATCCTATCAGAAATACGCTATTCAATTTGGCTGCTTTCTGAGCAATATGTTGCGTTTCGTATATTCGTTGTGAGCGCTACGACTGGAATGATTGCAATTGTTAAATTCGTTATTATTATTACAAATCGCTTTAATTTTTCAAAATTTTCTAAGTAGAGTAATGCTAGCGCGATTCAAAGACATGGACTTGGCATATGGACTATCAAAAAATCTTAACCG
>WJXE01000472.1 GCA_009665115.1 Nitrosopumilales archaeon | reverse complement strand
TAATATCGCAGCATCATTTCCTACTAGATAGCGAGGCAATATTGGCTTGGATTATAGTGCCCTCAGTATAGTGGATGCTACTTCGACAGGCAATGACCCCAACTCAGGCATGCGCCCTATGTCGTTAGTTAACTTCCGGGTCATTTCAGAATATGGAGAAGACAATCGTTTTGCTCTTTGTGCCATGACAATAAAGTTTGTAAACTTCGAGGAACGGATGATCCCAGGTTCGATAAGGGAGACAGCGATACCGAAGGGTTCTAATTCATATCTTAAGGATTCACTCAAACCCTGAATCGCGAATTGTGAACTGACGAACGCTGAAGAACACGGAAATCCAATTTGTCCTGCGACAAAGTTAATGTTGATTATGACCCCGCTTCTTTGATTCCGCATGAGCGGTAACACTGACCGTAACATTCTGATGATGCCATAAAAGTTTGTTTCAAATTGTGCTGCCATTTCTCTAATGGAAATATCCTCGAAACATCCTAGTAAGATGTAACCAGTACCGTTCACTAACAGATCTATCAACCCTTCGTTTTTCACTACCTTTTTCACTGCACTCGTAACAGAAGAACTGCTGTTGACATCTAGATTGAGCACCTGCAAAGATAACTTTTCAATATCAGCTATATGTGATAGTTTCCTGGCTTGGGCCTGGGATTTTATTCCGGCATATGTTACATATCCCTTTCTTGCCAGGGCTAACGCAGTCTCGTAGCCCACGCTAGTAGAAGTGTCCGATAGAAGTGCAACCTTCCTCAACTTCAACTTATTTTCGATACAGACGATATTAACACTTCTGCGGGTAAGGTTTAAGAATAGTAGCGAGGGTCTTTTGTGTGTTAGAACCGATGGAATCGGCAGCGACCACTTCTACCGTACTCCGCGCAAAATGGCATACTCTCCTGCATAAGGGTGTAGCATTTCCTCCTGCCTATCAAGCTAGAGGGCTAAGCATAATTGTTGGTGGAAGAAGATTATCCCTCGATCCAGCCCAAGAAGAATTAGTTTATGCCTGGGCAAAGAAAAAAGACACTCATTATATCCTAGACCGGGTTTTCCAGCTGAATTTTTTGAGTGACCTAAAAAAATTGCTGCCTAAGGAATTTCAAAGTATTGATAACCTAGACGTTATTGACTTCTCCGAAGCCTTTCGACTGGTAGATCAAGAAAAGAAAGTGCATGAGGCCGAGCTAGAGAGAACCCGTAACCTTCCCCGGGAGGAGAAACGAAGCTTGACTATCGCTAAACGTGCAGAAAAAGAAGAACTGAAAGCAACTTATGCGAAGGCGATCGTAGATGATGTTGAAGTGGATATAGCCAATTGGCTGGTCGAACCCCCAGGGTTGTTTATGGGTAGAGGTCAGCACC
>WJXE01000471.1 GCA_009665115.1 Nitrosopumilales archaeon | reverse complement strand
GAATTAGTGACGAGCGAAGTTGAGATGGCCATCCGCTCAAAAATACCCTATATTAAGAAAATATCAGTGATACCTCATTCAATACCGTCATTGCCGATATAAGGGACGGACATACATTCGTTCTGTTAAAAATAAGAATTAGTATTCATTATGACTATTATTACGCCATTTTACGGAATAATGTCCTACAGTACATGACTGTCGTTTGTAAGCTTTTATACGGTTTCTTTGATTTCTACAAGACCATTGACAAGTGATCTGGTCTTTCTCTCCATTTTCTCGATCAAATAAAATAGCCGTCCTATGTAATTCATATCTGTAGAGTACGGATTCACAAGTGCCGTACGAGCAACAGAACTCGTATGGAGGTCCTCTATGCATAGCGGACCAGTATAAATATGCATGATGTACAGTAGACATGTATGGCTATGATTACCATATTACTTGAATCAAAGACAAGAGTAAAACACATGGGAAGAAAAGACCAGACGTATGACAACATAATAAACGAATTGATCAAGGGTAGAGAATAATGAAAAAAACCAAGAGAAGGATACCCAGAAAAACACGAAGAACCATACTTGGACAGGATCAGAAGGTGGTGACCAAACTCGTCAAACGCGTTGGCAAGAATTCTGACAACCTTGGCAGGATTTATCTACCAGGTCACTGGATTGGAAAAAAAGTCAAGATCACTATCTTAGAATGAAATAACCCTAACACACTTGATTAGTAATAGGACAATGACGTTTGCTTCGTGGGACAGAGCGGCAGGTTCGAAAGGATTTAAAAAACCATATTCGTCAAGTTACACGTATGTATTGAAGCATAGGATATTAGATTAAAGGAAAATACTAACTGATGCGTATTATTGGATAGTGATGCTTTAGACAATCTTCAATTTCTCAGACTCTTGCATAACATGCGATTCAGGAGTTGGTCAATCCACAAGCATAAAAAGAAAAATTTGTAGATTATAAAGTCTACCCGAATATATAACTGCTACAGTACAATAATGCATATATTATGAAACACCTATTCCCAACTACATATTACAATAAAATCTCTTTTTCTTCTATTGGTTCATTTGAAATAAACTCTAGGTGATGACAATTGAGATGAAGTTGATTTTATAATTGATTGCGTCATCTCATACTATAATTATTTGTTACAAGATAAATGTAGATTAATCATAAGGTTAGTTATAATATTCTTAAACGCACTTCATATAAAATATAACAGCATTGCCACAATTAGCAATGTATACAAGAAAATTGGCTCTCTTTGCCATTGTGTCGGCGACGGCATTAGTGCTTGTAACGGCCAGTCTCACTGCTGGTTCCGTGTTAGCTGTAAAGACAGGCACTAATCCTAACAGC
>WJXE01000048.1 GCA_009665115.1 Nitrosopumilales archaeon | reverse complement strand
ATCATAGGGTATACTCTGGAGAATACCTATGCAAAAAATGCTTTTTACTTTCTATTGAACAAAAAACTGCCAAGACGATGCGGAAATTTTCAATGCTTAGTCATAGCGATAAGGTTGCAGTTGGTGTTTCTGGCGGCAAAGACAGTTTGGCCCTTCTATACGTGTTAAAGAAATTCTTTGAAGAACATAACCGCACAAAGTTGTTAGCTATCACGATTGACGAGGGTATACACGGTTACCGAGATGAATCATTACAAATTGTAAAGGATTTTTGCTCCCAGGTCAAAGTGGAAACGAAAATTTCAAGCTATAAGGATCTTTTTGGGTTGGGCATGGACCAAGCAATGCAGGAGAGGCCGTCTGAAAAAATGACTTCCTGTTCTATGTGTGGCACCTTCCGTAGGAGAGCAATAGACATGTTGGCAGAATCGGTAGGTGCGAATGTCGTCGCGACTGCACACAATCTTGATGACCAACTACAAACTTTCATGATTAACCTTCTATCAGGAGACACTGAGAGAATCGGTTGGATGTATCCAGAACCAGTTCAATATGGTCCCAATGGTCTCAGAAAGGTAAAACCATTTGTAGAGATTTACGAGCACGAAATTGTATTCTATGCTGTACTGAGAGACATCCCTTTTCAGTCCGAAGAATGTCCATATATGCATGAAAGCATCAGAACCGATCTTCGTGAATTTCTCAACAAGCTCGAAACAGGACACGCAGGGATAAAGTATAACGCTTACAACTCAATGACAAAAATCTCGAAGATGTTGAAGACTTCGTATATGGGATCTTTGTCTCACTCTAAAGAATGCTTGGTTTGCGGACGTAATTCTATCGGCAGTATTTGTTCTGTTTGCAAGACCCTTCAAGTCCTAGCGAAGAGCAAGTAAATCAAATTCATAGGCTCGGCAAGTACGTCCCCACTATCGACACATTACTTCTTAATCATTTGCGTTCGATTGATGAAAATGGGGTAAGCAAATATAATGAGCCATAGATATGATATTTGCGGAGGCAGGGAGGATCGGGGTGTTAGCCGTACCCCACATCAGAAATCGGCTTTATGCTGGGATCAGTAACTGCTGGGTAAATCCAGAGGTGTGAGGTACCCGCTTGCCTTGCTGAAATGAAATCATGCCGTGTCGGATGGTTATGAGCAGCGCACCACGCGAAGGCGTAGTTTTGACTGTGAATCGTCGAAATGGGTGAGGTCCGGGAGGGAGCAACCCTAAGGCGGGGTAGCCATGCTAACACGTCTACGTGGTGGATCTTGTAGGACTTGAGAAGGGGCCTTGTGCCTCTGGTGGTACTGGCAGGCTGCCTCCGTACCAGTAACGCATCGACCAGATGCAAGAAGACGCCCACGTCCATCTCAACAACGCAATGAACCTGCTGGAACTTTCCTTAGAGTATTTTTATCAAAATGACCCCTGTCTATCTTTTCGAGCAGAAAGAACCGGGATGCTGTGTAAATAGCGGATGAATATTAAAATACCTTAAGCTAGAACACTAAATGTGAATCCTTTCTTAGAAGGAAAAATTCATCTATCGATTTTGATAATTTTAGATGATTTTATCTACGCGTTCTTACATTTCATTAATTTAGGATTTAGGTTGAGCCTTGTTCAAGAATAGAAGATTAAACTCCTAGGTGCGCTAAATGGTTAGGACACTCGATAAAACACATACAGTTCTTTCATATATTGATGGTAGTTTAAAAAATGCAACGATAGTGAATGGAGATAATAAATCTGATGGATTTATTTTCTCTTTGCTAAATCCACCTGTTCCGCTAGGCGGTAATATAGTATCCCTAGATATCTACGTGGATGAAATTCCAGTTCCAAAAAAATCAATTTTCATCGCAACTTCAGAGGATGTGGTCAATGCAGCCACATTATCGGAAGACCGCCCCATTCCATTTAAGCCATTTCAAAGCGCAAGATTCCTAATCATAAAAGATGGTGGCTTGGAAGAACAAAGTAAACATAAGATTGTCATTTTGAGTAAACTAGAAGGATTTGAACAGATTTTAATACCCTTTACTTTTAACGATTACTTAAGCAATCGTAAGGAGAGAATTTTTATTCCCTCCAACATGATGGATGATTCTGAATCTAATACATCAAATGAGGATACGATTTTTAAAAACTTCACAACTCCGTTAATTCTGTCTGGCAAACAAGCATATATTGTATGTTCATCGAATGCTTCGCTTTCGGCTAACTGGTCTTGGATGGGAACAAGATATGACAATGGGGGATTGTACGTGCCACCAGCTAGGGCTTTCGGTAGGATCCTAGTGGAAATATCTATGGATGATGGAGTCCGTAAGAGACTCCCAAATTTCGTGGTATCTTCTAGACATGAGAATGGATTTCTCTACACGAGGCACGAAGTGGCAGGTTTGCAAGTAAAGAGGACACTATTCGTTCCACTTGATAGCAAAGGATTTGTTATGAAATTGGAGTTGTTAGATCGAGAGGCGGATTATACGAAATTAAGTGTAAAGAAGAAAACGGAAAAATCAAGACGGAAGATTCGTATACACTTCGTAGTTGACGGCAATATTACCAGCTATGGCTTGGCTGCAATTTCCCAGAGTAACTTTTCTAAGCTACTTACGAGAGACAATTGCTTACAAATCCAAACTGCAGCCAAGAAAAATCTTGCGCATTTCTACGGAACAATTGGAGTCGCGCCGAAGAGCATGAGACCATCGAGGGTGTTAATGGATTCTTTTGATAACGATTTGGAGATTTCGTATGATCTTGATATCGAAGCAGGCAACACCAGCGAGCTTGCACTAGTGGCCGCCGGCGGATTTACCAGTTCTGAGGATTGTTTAAAGGAATACCGGTATATGCGGGATAATTATAAACAACTGCTGGAAAGTACGCAAAATCATTTCAAATCGATCTCTTGTTCTACTTTAAATCTTGCGTCCTCGAGCCAAATTCCGCACCAGCACTCTACTATTTTAAAACTAGTTAAGGCATTCGAAAAAGCAAAAACGAGCATGGAATACTTAAAGGCAGAATACGACGGACTAGGCCCAGGTATTTGCGCAGGACTGCCAAGGTTTCCTAATTATTGGGCTAGGGACACAGGTTGGTCATTGAGAGGTTACTTGGCTATCGGAGATTACCGTTTCGTTATTGCAGTAATCGAAAATTTTCTACTTCACCAGGCAAAAAAAACCTCGAAGCTTGCAATGAAAGGAGAGTTGCCGATGATAATTAGCGGTAAATCATTTCTTCATGATAGCACATTCGGATCAGCTGATTCTACGTTTCTTTTTCCTTGGGCGATACGTGAATATGTGTTGGCGACCGGAGATATAAATTATCTAAAAAATCGCTGGAAACAGATCGTTGATCTTGTCAATTGGGGATTTTTAAAAGATGTGGATAGAGATGGATTAGTCGAAAACGGATTTACTGGTGTCGCCGAAAAATTACCAATTCAGGATTCTACTTGGATGGACCATATTGATAGAAGAAAGAGCGCAAATGACGTCCAGGCATTGTTCTGCGAAAGTTTGAAAATTGGAAGCGAGCTAGCGATGATTGTGGATGATAATTATAATCAAGAGCGATGGAGTCGATGTGCTGATCAGCTCAGAGGCAAAGTAGAGAGAGAATATTGGAATAACAAGGACGGTTTCTATTATGATACGATAAGAAGGGATGGTACAAAGGATTCCAGTATTAGACCAAATGCACTCGTCATGTTACTTACAGAATCGATAGGAGACCGAATCAAAGCTCACTCTGTCCTAACAAGAATCGAGAGGAATGACCTAACCACCCCTTGGGGAGTAAGAACACTGAGCAGTCTCGATCCAAAATATCATCCGAGTCTTTATCATGATGGTGCGGTATGGCCGCTTGTAACGGGTTGGGCCGCAATTAGTGAGATTAAGATCAACAGGCTAGAACAGGCACTTTATTACATCGAATCTATGGCACAACGTATACTTTCTGAAAACGGTATGTATGCAGAAACATATAGAGGCGACCGACCTGAACCCTTTAACTCTTGCATCCTTCAAGCTTGGTCTGTTGGGATGTATGTCTATGCAATGCAAGAGATGATGCTTGGAATGCGCTTGAATATGCTTGAAAATAGGATTCAATTCGAACCACACATCCCTGAATCACTAAGACATAATTCTTTGCCTCTCAATTTTGAACATCATTTTCACATCATGCAACAATCACAGAGGTGCCGAATCATCGTCGATCCAAACCGCGAGAAAATATCTATTATTATGCGTAAAAACGAACAAATCGACAAGGCGCCAGAAATTTTTAGCAATTCTTATTCGATTAACATTGAGCACTCTTAAAGAAGATGACAAAAACTTTAGGGTCCGTCCTTGCTCTTCTTGGCGCACGATTATGCATTTAGTGCACTAGCTAGTTAGAGATGTAAATAAAGGCCGATTCTCGATGGACGACGCTACTCGCTGTATACAAACTTTAGCTGCATTTTCCAGCATGTTTCTATCTCTTAATCTCTTATTTGTGGAGTGTATTGCGGCAGCGGGCATATAGTTGTATTTTGCCTTACACCAAAGCCTTAAAATGTGGCATTGTTACCCTTTGAATTTTACTAAACTAGTCACTGGTGAAGAAAAGGAAAATGATGCTAATAGACGAAAAGAGAATACACGAAGTAATAGACTCACGAAAACCGCATTCGGTCGCCCTTAATGGACCGGAGGGACTTATTCCTAGAATCCAGACAAGTGCAGCCAATATTACAGAAAAGTTTGGTATTCCAGCCTACATAATTGGAGATACTTGCTGGGGATCCTGCGATCTCAATACACAGGCGGCCGATATCTTAGGTGTTGAGATTTTATTCAACATAGGTCATACCATTGCAAATGAGACATTTGGCGAAAGGGTAATAATGATTAATGCTTATGATGACATTAGCTTTGATAGAGTTGCAAGAAAGTGTGCCTCATCTCTTCAAAACGAAAATTACAAGACTCTGTCATTATTGACAGACAGTCAGCACCTTAATCAAATTGGTAATGTCAAGGAGATCTTTGAAGAGTATGGCTACAAAGTGATCATCGGTAAAGGGAAAGGACAGCTTAACGATGGCCAAGTTTTTGGTTGCGAATTCTATCCAGCATTTGACATCCAGAACTTAGTCGATGCGTACATTTTCCTTGGCCAGAGCAGATTTCATTCAGTGAGTGTCGCAATGTCAACCGAAAAACCGACGTACATGCTAGATCCATATTTTGAGGAATATTCACAAATTAACAAGATCGCCCAGATGTTCAAGAAGAAAGCCATTTTATCAATCTACAAGGCAATGGATGCACGAGGGATTGGCATTATAATTGGATTGAAGGAAGGACAATTTGCCAAAATTCAGGCACTTAAACTTAAAAAATTATTTGAACAGCTAGGAAAGAGAGTCCAATTAATTGCAATGACAAATATTACTAATGACCATGTTCGAATCTTTAAGGGCCTTGACGCTTTTGTGGAAGTTGCATGTCCAAGAATAGCCATAGACGACCATTTCGATAAGCCTATGCTGTCAACCCCGCAAGCATTCGCATTGATAAAACTGCTTAAAAATGAACCAATCGAAGATTTGTTAAAAATTCACCACTGGCTCTAGTCTGCCTTGAACACCAGAAAGCATTGAATGGGAGACCAACATACAACTATCATTCAAGACAATAACAAGCTTATTGATTATAAAATCTATTATATTATTTAATGTAATTCCAACTTATTATTGACTTCTATCGGGAAGCTAAGGATTGGAGGGGAGGTTCCGGCTAGGATTATGGGAGTGATCAATGTCAGCCCAGAATCATTTTACAAAAATTCCGTTAAGACTAACGTAAATGAAATAGCTAATGTAGTCACGGAGATGCAAGAAACAGGCGCTGATATGATAGATATCGGCGCCATGTCTACTGCACCCTATCTCGAAACGATCATTTCAGTTCAACAGGAGATCAAAAGAATGAGGAACGCTATAGATGTTATAAAGAGCAATTGTAGTTTGCCTATCTCGGCAGATACTCCCAGATCTGAGGTAGCCAAGGAGGCAATCAAAGGCGGGGCCGATGCCATCAACGATATTTCGGGGTTGAAATATGATAAAAAAATGGCAGACGTTGTAGCAAGATCTGGATTGCCAATAATTATGGGAGCCTATGGTGGCAGCGGCGGCCGATCTGCTCTCGCTTCAGGAAGTGTCTTTGGAACCATAAAGGTTCTGACTGAAAGTATATCGATTGCAAAAAGCGCCTCTATTGCAGCCGACAATATAATTATTGATCCTGCTATTGGCTTCTTCAGGCCAAAAGGAAAAAACCCGTTCTTTACAAAAATGACAGACCTCCCGTGGTACATCCGTGATATCGAAGTGATATCGAATCTAAAGAAACTAAAAAGATTTTCAAAACCAATTTGTATCTGCGTTTCAAGGAAATCATTCATTGGAAATATATTCAACTTAGAACCAGAAGAACGTTTAATTCCATCAGCAGCAACAGAATTAATCTGCATATTGAATAGCGCAAATCTAATCAGAACACACGACGTTAAAGAAACATGGCATACTCTAATGACGTCAGAGTTGCTTCATTAACTAGTCATTACGACTCTTCTAATCAGCATATAAATGCTTAAAAGATATGTCTTTTATCAAGCTGGGTGTAGATGGTCGTCGACACTATCCGTACAATCAAGCTACTGGGAAAGTGGTCAGGCAACAGGATTATTGGAAGGAGACGTCCATTAATTGCGGTTTTTAGCCTAACACATTACTGTAACTTTTATTGTCCCATGTGCCCTTTTGGCGACTCTGATAAGGATGGTCAGATTAAAATTGCCAGGAAAAATGATCTTTCTACTGAACAGTGGAAGGAAATTTTCCACAAAATTTCAAAGTATTGTATTTGGTCAATTGTTGAAGGTGGCGAACCTACCAGCCGCGCAGATTTTATGGAACTTATCCGTTATCTTTACAAGCTCCAGCTACCCATAACCTTGATAACTAATTGCTCTCTTCTGCATACCATTGATCTTGACGAGCTAAAGAGGTATATTCAATTTATTACCTGCAGCATCGACTCTATGTTCGAAGAACCATACTGTAAGGTAAGAGGTGTTCCTCCACGAGTATTTCGGAAAGTAATGGACAACCTCGGGCTTTTAATTGAGTATAAGGTCCCCCACTACTTTAATAGCGTCATAACCAAATACAACACCGAGGAATTCATTAATCAAACTTACTTTGATAGAGCGAAGGAATTGGGCTCAAATGCAGTTTCCTTTACTTTCGTTGAGGACAGATCTGATGTTAATTTTTCTCTTCTTCCGGATAGACAAACTATGGTAAAGGTGTGCGAGAGCATATTAGGATATATGAAAACTCATACCTCTCCTCAAATTATGATTCCTGCACAATATTTTGAACAAATAATAGAACACGGACGGGGAATGTTTGAGGAATGTGGTGTTTGGAAAAGCATCTTTGTTAATGGCAATGGCACTGTTATGGTTCCCTGCTGGAAATTTAATAGTCCCGATAATACTTACAACCTGCTTGAGAAGAGCGTAGAAGAAATTTGGAGTGCTCCGCAATGGGATATAGCACGGACATGTCATGATTGTCAGGTTCTTGGGTGCATATGGTATTCATCACAACCTATAACCACGTTTGCCCAAAATTACATGAAAGGGTTGCGGAAAATGATTAGCCAACAAAAGCCTGAATTTGCAGAAGAACTTGTTTAAGCCTTTTAAAAGACCGCTTCCGCGAAATTGAAGGCAAGGATTAATCCTGACCTAGTAATTAGTTGTGATATCGCAAGCCTAAGCTTCTATGTATCAGTATATAGTTTTGATTTAATCCAAGCTAGATCGAGGATGGATGCCGCTTGGCAATTACCACTTTCATTTGTCACACGATCTCTATTACTTCCTTCGAAGTTAGTTTCTCCTATAAGGCACGTTTGCCAGTCTTAATAGTCAATTCTGAGAGTAAAAACCAGAAGGGTTTAAGTTTATCGCGACGTCTGGTCGGTCCAGTTAATTGTTTACTTATTTTTTAGCATCCTTGTGTCGTATTTCTTCTTTTTCTTCTACTTGCCAAGCCGTGCCCTTGAGTTTTGCGTATTTCAAGTACGCACCACTTTGGTCGACGTTATCAAGTTTTACATTCATCAAATTGGCATTGACGAATATTGTCTTGGATAATTTACATCCGGACAAATTGGAGCTTTGCAGATCTGCCCACATTAAATTTGTCCTCGTCAGATTGGAATCGATGAGATTACACTCCTTCATTTCAGCATATATCAGTAGACCATCAGTGAGGTCTGCTCCTTCAAAGTTCGCGTTGCTAAGGTCGGCTTGGACTAGATTGACTCGAGTCAAATTGCAACGAGAGAAATTGGTACCGACACATGAGATCCCATTAAGACAGGCACCCGAAAGATCTTTGTTTACAAAGTTGATTCCGCCAATAATTGGTTTTAAGGTGAGATTCTTCAATCTCCATTTATTAAAGTCCTCGATGTTACTAACAGTTAGTAATCTTATAGCTTCTTCTAGGCTTGGATTTGACATAGTACTCCTCTTATTTTACTCATTTAAAAATTCTTTTTCATTTGATACAAAATAACAGAAAAGGAGGCGCCCATAAACTAAGATTAATCAGATAGGAATTCTCAGATTTTCTGATTCTAGGCATTAATCTGATCCTACGATAGGCAGCATCTTATTTGATGGTAAGTTGAAAGTATTTTGGTCTTGTTCTTCCTTTGTTACCTTTTCAAATTCAATGGTTATCTCTATGGGCGCATTAAATTTCAGACTTATTTCTTGTGCGAGGATTCCAATAGATTTTGGGTCCGAAAACTCGTTTGATCCTTGTAGGAAGACCCTGGTCTTCCTGTAAAGGGCCTTCCCCCCAAATTTCGACTGTAGAAAATCTGTAAGTGCTTGAACTACTGGTAGAGAAATTTCGTTGTAATAGAAGCATATTCCATGAACAGGTTCTTTGTCAAAGGGCGTACCGTACCTATACCAGAACACACCGAAGTGCTGATACTCTCCCTGCATGCATTTTATTTCCCAATGATTGACTTTTTCAATAGGATAATTTGCCTCGGCGAGATCAGGAATACCTATTCTCCAATACCTAAGACGCATGATCCTAATGGTAATATTCTAGCATTATAATAATGTGGCGAAGTGCAATTTCCACTATTCCTAACCCTATCAATCACTAATTCCCTGATCACTTTGCCATTTTTTAATTGTTCATCAAGTTAGTTTTAGGTGTACATTCGGTCAGTACCAGGCTGGTCACGTCATTCCTATTTTTTTTCTCTTGTCGATTTTTTATTCTTGCTAGTAGGTGTCTTTCTTTTGACCTCGGTCCGCTTTTTACTATCGCGTTTTTCAGTTTTTGGTTTTCTGAAGTCGATAATTGTCTTCGCTACAGCTCTTAATTGCTCGACGTTCTCAGGATAGTTAGTATTTCTTAATGCATCGACGGGTATACCATGATTTCTTGCAGCCCTGACATCACGCAGGCCAACTTCCTCTAACTCAGCCTTTGAATAACCTCGTCCCGCTCTAACTATCTCTATTCCTCTATTCCAACGCTTGATAATAGCTCCTTGTACTTGTGTTTTCATTCCTTTCTAAGTACATTGGATTGGGGGTTTAATAAAAATAGTTTTCATACAATAAAGTTATAGAGAATAATAGATTGTCTGATTGTCATGTAACTAGTAAAGGAATAGAAACGAGTATTGGATTATATCACTAGAGTAATAAACCGATCGATCGATCAGTTAATAATATTGCTAATGCGCTGCTTCTCTCGTTGCTTCTCTAATTGCTGTTCTAACCTTGCTCTTACCTCCCTGCTATCCTCTAAATTATCCCTTCATACGTATAATATAGTAAAAATGGCTGCCTACGAG
>WJXE01000470.1 GCA_009665115.1 Nitrosopumilales archaeon | reverse complement strand
GGCATATATTGATAGTCAAGCACACAGTTACGTCTTACAATGATGATTTTTTTTAACGGCTCTCAATGCTTGATAATTCTCCTGATAAACAGACTTTATCTTTACTATCTGTGATTTTCATTTCACGATGAGGTTCCAGCGCAAAGACAAACTTGCAATGGCTGCAATTGTTATACACGAAACATCTAACATATTATACACTATCACTACAACAAGGTACATACGGACGTCTAAAAATGATTCTTCTTTATCGAATAAGGAGAGAGGCGAATTATTTTATGGGTATTGGGCTGTATCTAAAACGTGGTTTTTACGAAGCATTTTAAGTCATTCTGACGTAAAAATCGTAATTCATGACGGTTTCAGCATAACATCATCATGATATTACAACCCTCGAACCTGGGTTCATATATATTACTGTATGGTTCAAAGAGAATTGAAGGAAATCGATAGGTGATATTATAAATGCAATGTAAAAGCTGTAATACAACATTACATTATCATACTGCTGGCATGACATGCCGTAACTGCGGGCTGAGTGTTGATCATGAATTGTTGTTACAGGAGAAATGTGTTTCATGTGAACACCTTCTAGAAGAGTCTGAAAAGACAACAGGCATTTGTATCTTCTGTCAATACGATATAGTGAAAGGCAGTAAATAATAAATTCAAACCGGATAAACAAATAACTTACCGATACGCTTGTTTTGTGATTTAAGAAGAAAAGTAGATGATGAAAGTTCTTTTGTTTTGCCTCGGGCTGTCCTTACCGCGTAGAAACAATAAAGGTCCTGTCAATCAACAAAATAGCAATGCTGACATGAGGAATTAAGGCATGCCAAAGATAGAATCACCGCCGACTATTCCTATCATTCTTATTTACCTTGAATAAGTGCGCCGCAGATTCGTTGAACCGCTTCGCTATAACCTCTTCGGTAAAGTAACGCTTTTGAAGCCAGCAAACGGCATTATCTACTTGCCGCCTTGTTCTTGCTGCATTTGACCCATCATCTTTTGACACGTGGCTTTAGCCTCTTGGTCATCTTTTTCCTTTACTCATCTAGTGTTAGTAGGTAAACTTATGTACTAATTAAGGTGGTAAGTAAAGAACTGGTTACTAGGTGAAGAGAGTTTTGAAGGACAAGGAAAAATATAACATCTCATCTAATCTTTTTCAGATCATCGAAGGAGTTTACCGAATGATAATCATATAGTGGGATGTTTTCTAGTAGGGAATACGTTAACAATACATCAAACAAGATAAATCCATGAACAGAAAGTGAAGCCAGTTGCCTATATGAATAAATCGTAAGAATGATTAGAGTGGTAGCTGAGTAGGAAATATCGGACAACTATTCACTGTAATAGATTCATCTGGGTTCATGCTTCTAAGT
>WJXE01000469.1 GCA_009665115.1 Nitrosopumilales archaeon | reverse complement strand
AGCTACCCATGCAGATAAAGCGAGCATCAAAGATAGAATTCTTGTAGGTGGCCATTCGTCAAGTCCTAATTGATAGTCACCTTTATTGCTAATTTGGCCAGTTTCTGTCTGTAAATCCTTTGCACAATCTTTCGATATTTCATTTAACTCTCTTACTACAACCTCCTGCCACGGACTCTCTTGGATTTCGTCTGTAGCTTTAATTTTATCAAGAGCGGATTGTATTCTCTTCATGTAGCTTCGATAATCCATTACTCTTAAGATTGTAAACGAATTGTTATAAAGCCCTTCACGTGGTTAGCAATATGCTGCGCTAAGCGATCTGATGACAGATTAAATGATGTTTTGTACATTTTTCGTTTTGTTTCAAAAATATTTGTTGCTCTTCAGCTGGGTTATTCATAATCGCTTGTGGTTATCTGAGCCTGCCCGAAACCATTCGAGCTGAGACTCGTTGTAAGATTGTTGCAAAGATATTTCCTCCCCTCTTCCGTCGACGTGATGCAAGATACAATTGACAGACTTCGTAGGTTTGAGATTATTTAATCCAATTATACTAATCCGGTCATCTTCCATAATTTTGGAATAATCCAATGGATCTGCAAATGTCAATGCTAGTACTCCTTGTTTCTTAAGATTGGTTTCATGTATTCTGGCAAAACTTCTGGCAATTACAGCCGCACATCCAAGATACCTTGGAGTCATGGCAGCATGCTCTCTACTACTCCCCTCTCCATAATTATTATCTCCTATTATAATCCAATTCAGACCTCTTTCTTTGTACTCTCTAGCTATATGAGAAGACGACTCAATTTTACTGTTAAGAGTATTTTTGCCTCTCCCTACTTCACCATCCCTATAAGCATTAACTGCTCCAAGAAGTAAATTATCACTTATCTTGTCTAAATGTCCTCTGTACATTAGCCAGGGTCCGGCTGGTGAAATATGGTCTGTTGTGCACTTTCCCTTTACTTTTGCTAATATTGGTAATTTCTCGAAAT
Source organism: Nitrosopumilales archaeon (assembly GCA_009665115.1). Lineage (GTDB taxonomy): Archaea > Thermoproteota > Nitrososphaeria > Nitrososphaerales > Nitrososphaeraceae > Nitrosopolaris. Next base: position 400 of record WJXE01000469.1, on the reverse strand, counting down.
CTTTGCCATCCCATTTTGGGAAATGTTGGAGTTCTTGTAACCTATCACTATCCTTCTTAATTATTACTTCTACACTGTCGGGATCAGTAGCTGGTGCAATATAAATATCCGTGACAGCTTTGAAACCCTTTTCTGGAATTTCAGGGGCTATCTTGGGAGGATTTAGCTTGAATTTTGTTCCATCATTTGCAGTTAATTCATCGGTAAGTGGACTAAACGAAAGTCTTCCTCCAAGGGCTAGAGCTATAACAAGCTCTGGACTACCTATAAAATTCATCGTTTCCCTTCTTCCATCGTTTCGTCCTGGAAAGTTTCTGTTATAGGATGTAACTATGGTATTAGGGTCACCTTTCTTTAACTCAGGTCTGCTCCACTGTCCTATACATGGACCACACGCGTT
>WJXE01000468.1 GCA_009665115.1 Nitrosopumilales archaeon | reverse complement strand
GCCTATGCGAGATCTCCATTCTGATTGCAGATCGAGCGCCTGGCAAAGTCATTGTCGCGTTATCCACATATCAGTATATCATAATGAGTATCAAGTTACTGATATCAGGAAAGCTATATATCCAGATAACCGTACAGTTTCATCGTATTATGGGACGCTTAGATCTAAACATACACGATGAACTCGAAACAAAATTTCGAGATGCAGTCTATAAGACTATGGGTATGAAGAGAGGTAATCTTACTACGGCACTCGAAGAAGCCATAATGGTCTGGTTGAAGTCTAAAGGCATGGAAACGGATGATAAGGTGTGGCCTGAAGAGGAAAAAGCCTTAGAGGACATCAAGAGGGGTAAGACCCAAATGGTTACACAAAAATCAGATGAATTCTTGGCAGAACTGAAAGAATTAGAGAATGAACCGTAGTATCAGGAAATGGGATTTTAAAAAGCCTAAAGATTTTAGAAAACAAGTATTAAATCTACCCCATTCAGTTAGACCCAAATTAACTGAAGTTATGACACGGTTAAGCAACACTGATAATCCTAATCTGTTTGGCAAGAAAAAGACAACAAGATTCGGTGAATATTACACAATCAAACTGAGCAATTCTCATAGACTTGCATATGCCGCCAATTTTGAAACTCATAGGATCGAAGTATACAGAGTCGGCGAGCACAAACTCGTATATGGAAAAGATTGACTCTCAACTCGCACTTAAAACATCCAGCATTCAACACGGGTCTGTAACCCCCGTATATTGCTCCAAAGCATACTCCAGATTTCTGACTCATCTTATGCAAAAAAAGCATTGGTTAGGAGCAGATCTAATCTTTGATATTGATGCAAAGGATTTGCACCTTCCATGTGAACTCGGTCATTCATATTTCATCTTCACAAGATGCAGCGAAGTCTCAAGTGCCAAATCTGAAGTACGTGAGTCTTGCAAGAGTAAGAGTTTGAACCAAACATCCATCTCTTAAAACAAGATTTGAAACATATCAAAGACTTATTTCCTCAATCACTCATTAAAAAACTGCTGATATTCTGATTCGAAAAATCTATCATATTTGTACCTATCACGACTTGGAAAATCTGGTGTCAACACGTCTGCCAAAGCCTGCACTTCGCCACCTGCCCTAGGAAGGCAGATTAAACAGCGAATATATGTTACCCTTGTTAATTCCTTTTATTGGTACCTGCTTGCGAATCGAAGTGAGTCAGGTTCACTTTTGATAAGTATTTTCTCCTGGGCACCTTCCCTTAGCTCTACATCTATCGGCATGAGTTTCTAATGGTGGTGTATCAGGAGTCTTTCAATGCGCCCTGAAGAAAATTATTTAGCTGAGAGACCTGTATTCTCTTCTGTTGCATTGAATCCCTATCTCTCACAGTAACAGTATCATCC
>WJXE01000467.1 GCA_009665115.1 Nitrosopumilales archaeon | reverse complement strand
GGGTTATACAGCAGTACAAGGTAATCAACTGCATTTTATAAAGGTCATGATAGCATACACATAAATATCATAGTGGATGGAGTGCCGCAACAAGAAGTCATTATTTGCGTTCGTGATAGGGCGAACCCTTGCAAGCAATATTCGTCCCTCCGGATTGCGGTGTTGCCAGAGAATGAGAATTACCAATTAGATCTAAAAACCGTTTTAATCGGTGTATTCGCGACTATAAGAGGATGTTTATCTGAGATACTCTTTGATGTCATATCGTAGATTATCCAAAAAGCCCTTGTTATTCAGATCATTTACTGGACTAACTGTTTCGGAATTTAATTTTATTTGTAAAGAAATTGAACATAAATATAAAGAGCACGAAAGAAGAAGGCTCATTTCAAGGAAGAGAAGAATCCGAGATGTAGGTGCTGGCAGACCATTTAAGCTGAAAGTGAAGGAAAGATTCGTTATGCTTCTAGTATACTACAGGTTATACATGACATATACATTATCAGGATTTCTATTTGACCTTGATCAAAGCAATGTATGTAGAGATTTGACTATCCTAGAACCATTAGTAAAAGAGTGTGTTCCATTACCAGAGAAAATATACAAACATACAAGAACAAGAAGATTAAGAACTATAGATGAAGTAAAACAGTACTTTCCTGGTTTTAAAGCCTTCATAGATTCTACAGAACAGGAGATTCCAAGACCTGAGAACAAGAGAAGGAGGAAGAGTCACTATTCAGGTAAAAAGAAGAAACATACTGTCAAGACACAATTTATGGTAAACAGTCAAGGTCTGATATTACATAAGACGAGACATAAGGGTGGAAGACAACATGATTACCACTTGTATAAACATAATCATCCTGTAACTCCATCACAAGTTGAAAACATAGTTGATCTTGGTTATCTTGGTATACAAAAGGACTTTCCGACTGTAAAGTCTGTACTTCCCGTTAAGAAGAAAAAGAATGCATTGCTTTCAAGTGATGAAATAATATACAACAAGAATCAATCTAGACTGAGGATCATAGTAGAACATACCATATGCAAGATCAAAAAGTTTGGAATAATGGGTACTAAGTTCAGAAACAGATTAAAAAGGTATAACAATGCATCCGATATTGTGTCTGGTTTAGTGAACTTGAGAGTTATGCAGTCTAATAGGATTTCACTTTAGGAAAATAGTTAAGGATTGCATCGTAAATCGATTATAGCTGTTAATTACGCAAGAGATCTTATGATTTGGTCATTCTACCAATTCTTACACATCTCTCATATCTTGAGTTTGTTCCATGCTGCTTCATACGGGATACATGAGCACGTCATAAATAAACACAATAAAAGTATATACACAAACGATCTGTATCGGTAATCTTAATACTTGCATTATGTGTAGACTCTTTAGTA
>WJXE01000466.1 GCA_009665115.1 Nitrosopumilales archaeon | reverse complement strand
CCTTTATCTCTGCTTCTCAACGGGCCAATTTAATTCGTGGCTTTTGACCACTTAAACAATAAAAACAAAATGTATCATATCTATAGATTCATACCATCGCTGAAGAGTCGTGTTCGGAATTGAAAAATCTACTATTTATTGAGCAACTTGAACAAAATTGTACCCTGATTTCTCGAGTCTATTCTTTATCTGTTCGTTCGTAATTAGCGAGGGGTTAAAGTTTACTATGACACTGTCTGTCATGTAGTTAATATCGACATTTATTACTCCTTTCTCATCCTTTAGTTGCTTTTCTACGATAGTCTTGCAACTGGTACAATACATTCCGACTACCTTGAACAAAGCTCTTTCAGTTGTCATGTTACCTTCGTAAAAGTACCTCTGATAGTTCTTTCTTCCTAAGAGCATACTTACGGGCTATCCAACTATGTGTTTTGCCAACATTTAGCAATTTTTTTTTACACTTTTTCTGGGATACTAGTGTTACTTAATCTAATTGCAGCATATGTTTATTTTGATAGGGGGGATTTGTATGCAGAAGAATTGCTACCCTTCTTTGTTGTAGTACTTTTAGCTGCGCCCATTCTCAGTCGTTACAGAATTCGAGTATATAATTGCAGATTGTCATGTTGGCATAACGTTCACTTACTAACGTTTTCATCTTCAAACCATACCTGTGCCTCGTCACTAAGGTTAGAGCGATCATATTTTCTAAGACAATCTATACAAAGAAACATTGGGGAATCAATATATGGTCTCACGTCAGCTATACTAAAGAAACCAACAGCCTTCCGACAATGATCACATGTTAAGATAGCGTCATAATCCTTTAAATCGGTATTTTCATTGTTTACTGGATTACAAGGAAGAATTGGATTACACTTTGGTTCAAGTGCTGCAGTTATAGGATTAAATACAAAATCATCAAAACTACCATTTGCAGTATTATTTTGTTGATGTGTATTGTTTTTATTTTTATTTGTCATGTTACTCCTTGTGCTCCATTGTTGTCCTGTAGGCAATTATTTATCTCTTCCAAGCATGCTATTCTTAACCTTAATGTTTGATAAAACTTACCTTAGATACGATAGTTCTCACTCACCAACCACCACGCCGTCAACCACACAAAACAATGGAAGATTTAAGGTGACCTAAAAAATCTGAACTAATTCAATTCCCCCAGTATATCATAACTTGTTCTACTAGTGATATTGCATTTTAAAGCTCTTAAAAAGACTACCCTCCGTTGTGATCAACCATTCTTTTAATCTGGGGAAGTAATGCCTCAAGTTTCTTCAATATTGACAACGTCGGTATTAATATCATCATTTTGTTTTATTAACCTAGGCTCGTCTTGATATCGTTGTATTGAATACTCCTTATCTCGATCCCGGTTCATAGTACCTTACTC
>WJXE01000465.1 GCA_009665115.1 Nitrosopumilales archaeon | reverse complement strand
CCTTTCGGGTTCGGGTGAATTCACCAAATTGACTAGGAACGATTCGATTTTGTCTTCATTCGTACCTATATTTTTAATATAATTATTTAGTCTGACAGAGCAAGCAAGCTCACTTAAGCCATATTCCTCGTTTTTTGAGAGAGATTGTTAATTCTCTTACATTATCATATTCTGAATTCTCGAATCCTTTTTTCCATTATCGCTATGAAATATTGGATTCATCAATATTAATGCATATTGAATTGTGATATGTATATACTTCAATTCTTTTATTTTGCTGTCGTTACCATTGTTGCTTTCTATACCCCCCTTTGAAGGTCAGAGTAATATCAGGATCATCATCTATAAACAAAATTCTCTTCGAAACTGGCTGACTCACCTTTGCGGGAACGGTGCCATACACGGGAGCTCCTATTTGTTCAAAAAATCTGGCAGTCATTCAAACGGTCATTTTACTAACACCATACTATTTACTACCGATTTGCATAGTGACATTATTGATAATTTCGTCTATACGTTTAATCAGCTCTTCACTGCCAATAGGCTTTCGAATAAAATAGTTAGCAGGTAAAGAAGAAAATATATCTGAGTATACTCCATAATACATTTCTCCACCTGTAAGAAAACAGATCCTAAGATTCTTGTCTAATTTCTTAATTTCCCTGTAAAATGAAAAGCCATTCATTTCGGGCATCTTAATATCAAGAATTGCTAGATCGTAATAATAAGGCGTGAAATTCTCTAAAGCCATGAGAGGACACTCATACGAGTCAACTTTGAATCCATTTTGTTCTAACGCTTTCTCTAATGTTGTGTTAATGTCGGGTTCATCATCAACTACAAGAATCCTCATTGACGTCTTATTGACTAATAGCCTCCCTTTGCTTCTGTTCTCTGCATCCCCTTCCTTCTTCATCTTTCTAAGTGCTCGCTAGAGCAAGCTTTACCTCCTTGTACATACAAGGGCTTTATCTTCTTGTCGTGTATCTTGCAAGCTGTAAAGTGCCAGGCTGCTTCAAGTCCTACTAGAGTTACTACAAACCCGATTGCCGGATAGATTAGATATTCAAACATACCAAACAGGGTGTCTGGCTTCTTATTTTACTTTGATAAGTAACTCTTGTGATAAATCATAAAGTTCGTTTAGTGTGGTTGCAAAGCAATAACCCCTGGTATCAACGAGTTCCTGATTTTAGTCGTGTCTATTAATATGAGGCATAAAAGAAGAAGAACCATTCATTTTTTAGTATGTTAATCATGAAAGGGAGGAGACAGCAGTACTTCGCCATCAAGATCATTCTCTTGCGAGTCTACGATTAGTTGATGTGTAAAATGTGAATTTGATATCAAGGAAACTTTAGAGATCAAGGCCAAATTAAATTGGTTTCGTACACGTCTCTATCTATATTCACGAGTCTATAGT
>WJXE01000464.1 GCA_009665115.1 Nitrosopumilales archaeon | reverse complement strand
CTTCTTGAATTTTTTTCGTTCAACCCTTATTTTGTCCAAAATGTGGATGTGGTTTCTTACTGGTCTTGATCAGGACTTGTTGATTCGTTCCCGCCACTTGTTCGATTAGGCTGACATGAATTCCTTCTGATATTCAACAACTTCTGAGTATGTGTATTTTCGTCCTGTTGTACGCTCTTTGTTTAACTCAGCATCTACATATCGCCTACAGTCTATTTAAACACCATCGTGGTTTTAGATAAGTGGCCTCACTGTCGTTTATGAGTAGAAGCAGGATCACATGGAAGACGAAATTAAAAGAGTCTGTAGGTCAAGTTTTTTATTTGTATTCATAGCCTTATCATGAGAGCATCGAAAATGTGTTGTCCAGCTACTCTAATATCGCCCACGGTATCCATAACATGGGATTGATTGAAAGTATTGTGTGGATAATGACAGGATTTATACCCACATTGACCACCATGGAAATAGCTTGGAGAATAGCGAACATAAGAGTAAGAGAAGAGGTAGCGATGGCTAATAATACTGTTAGAAAATAAGAGACCGCTGACCACCACACCTCTATGACTATCAGAAGCTGCTGTCCTTGTTGCACATAACACGTGACACTTTCAACAAAGCTCGCTCATCTAATTACACAAATCTAAAGACAAAATATTACAAACGTAATAGATATAGCTATATTACATGTATAAAATTCTAGAAAACCTCGCTACTGATGGTCTTGGAGAGCCAAGTGAACTTTCAGGTTATGTAGATTGCGAAATAGGCCTCATAGATGACTTTAGAATAATAGATGTAAGAGTACTGCCTGAGTTTGATGCTCCATCATCACCATCTGAATATAAACTCAATATCATGAGGGTTACAAGTTATTTAGAATTAGGCGAGAAAGTAGTAGTATGTTGTAGTCATGGAATGAACAGAAGTAACGCTATAGCACTAGGTGTATTAGTACAATACTTCAAAATGGATTTTTTCAAGGCGTGGGAGTTAATACAATCAAGAGTGCCAACATGCACTATCATATCTACAAATATTGTAGCTTTAACGAAATTGTTTAAGGTTAAATTTCCATGATTGTTTTTCAAATGTCACTGTGTGCATGTAGGGTTAGTTTTGTACTGAATTCTAATGTAACTCCACGTATTGCATTACAATGAAATGTTTATTGGCATCGATACTACTTTACCATTCAAACAGGAAGGACACATCCCAACTGTACCGCGTAAGCTAAGATATGATGCACACCAATAACATGAACCGCATAGTAAGAAATGTGGTTGCTCGAAAGTCGATTTCATCTCGCAATCAAACCCCTTTCTTCAGTGTGTGCCACTAGCAGTGGTGTTTGTGTAAACAATAATTGAGGCATACTTATAATATGCATATATCACTATAAATAGATATCTATCTATGATTC
>WJXE01000463.1 GCA_009665115.1 Nitrosopumilales archaeon | reverse complement strand
CAATGGACCTGTCTGAGAGAGAATGCTTTGAAATTTGTAGGGACATTTATCATGCGTACGTGCTATATTGCAAAGAAAATAAAATCACTCCATTGTCAGATAATTCATTTGGTATGGAATTGGCTCAGAAGCACATAAAGAAAGAACGCAAGATGGCGAATGGGTACGGGGAGTATTGCTACGTCGGCATCAATCTCACGGGAGCTGAGTAAACCTGTCGAATCGTCCGCTTATTCCTGAGTCTGTATTTTGTTGTGAAAGTAGTGTTTTCATTTTCAAATATCGTTGTTCCTGCCTAGGATGTCTATGTTACCACTTACTTATTGACAAGAAATTAAAATTAATCCTAAGATGGGAGTAAGGACGTATATTCAGTAATAATAGGAATAGAAAGTTGTTGGCAACATAGACATCTTAGCCAATGAAGGGCGCCGCTCTGATTTCAGCCCCACCAATATTCCTGCCAGAACGGCAGTTCTTATTTGCATCTCTTTTTATTACAGTATATCTTATTCAATTTCTTAGTAAATCGTATGGCTAAACGTAGATATTTTTCTCATTACTTCAACTTCTTATAGTGATTGGTTGAAGGGTGCACCTTCAGAGAGACCCATTCGTCATAGTATCCGCCATGGCACGCTGTACAATATGAAATATTGTCTATAAAGTCTCCTGGACATGGAGAATCATAATTTTGTCCTGAGTTATATGCTCCCTTTGCTGCATTTTGGCCGTCGTCCCAACCTGATCCGATATTCCTAAAATTGACTCATGTGCGGCGGTTACAGCTGCTGAACCGAAAATTCCAGTAGCTAAATCAAAGTCAATATGAAAAGCAAGCATGTGGTTTTCAATTTCTCTATCAGCCATCGTAAATCGTTAGTGAACAGGTAAGCGCTCTGTCAGGGGAGAAGAGCAAAAGGAAGAAGGATTACAAGGAAGAGCAGAAGCAAGAGCGGAGAAAAAAAGCAATGGTATGTGATTACGTTACAGAAATTATCTTATATAATATCTTTACTTAGCAATTTATAGCAGACATTTGGATACAAAGATTTATGTTTGTAATGTCTCAAGGAGCTTGAAATAATACGCCGTATCATACAAAAGAATACCAAGAAGCAATCAGTAAAGTTGCCTCTAGGCTAGATAACGACGAAATCGTAGAAATCTATGTGAGATTATATTCCAAAATTATTGTTGGTAGGGTTCGGATCAAATCAGGCCTTTGCAGATAGTGGGGTAAGTAGTAACGCTCCAACAGGAAACCCTAACAAGGAATCCCAAGCTAGATGCCTCCAATAATAGACTTTAGAAATCCTAATCTAACTCTGATTTTACTTGTTTCACTAAATTATTTATTTCAATAGGTTTCAGAATAAAACGTCTTAAAATCGTTTCTTCTTTTGATTTTGATGAAACTTCTTTTAATG
>WJXE01000462.1 GCA_009665115.1 Nitrosopumilales archaeon | reverse complement strand
TAGTAGTACTAGATGTAGTATGCCCTTCCTCCACAGAAGATGTTCACTCTGTTCGAACTAATTTATTTATCATCGATAATATTCTTTTCTGATTGCGTTTTGTCTCTAGTTAGGAGTTCTAGAGCTCAGGCACGTTATTAGCTTTATTCAAATTATTTACTCAACGGAAGAAGAATTTAATCGTGATCTTAATAGGCAAATCCCGAGTTATTCAGCATCCTTTAAAATACGTATAAAAATACCTGGCACTTCACTAGTGTTGGTGGGCATTAGTGAGACAAGAACAGGAATATAGATAGGACGCTAGCCAAGTCCAACAAAAACAAACATGCGGAGAGAATTGGTTTTGTATTCACCTACACAATGTACGTATTGTATTTCTGGTGCGAAATCACTAAATGCGTAGTTTCATCGAAACTGGGTATGAATGCATTATATCACACGTATAGATTTCGTTGGATATAGTGCCGAGGCCGACAGGGATACGGCACTATCGTACAGAACGGCAATAGAGAACAGAAATCACCAAGTTTCAACTACGGACAACGGTGAGGACTGCCTTAGAATTTATCGTGAGGAATTTAATAAGGTAACTTCCACTACAGACCCAACCGAACATATTCAACCATTTGATGCTGTTGTTTTAGATTATGAAATGCCAAAAATAAATGGCATGGAAGTGGCTAAACAAATCCTCACAGTGAATCCACGCCAGCGAATAATATTAGCTACATATGTTAAGGAGGAGGTTTCAATAGAACCCCTAAATCAGCTAAAGCAAGTCGTAGAATTGCTGCAAAAACCATTTGGAGAAGATTCATTGATGGATACAATAGAAGACAAAGAAATTTATTCAGAATTACAAAAGCTTGATATGAAAACACAAGATATCAAAGCTGCGAATTTTAGGCATGAACAACTAAAACAGCTGATAGAAATTTTAAGAAAACTCCAACTATACCATCTTTTTGATTACACAAAGAAACAAACTCGTAAGAGCCCGGCTAATCGATCTCCTAAGCATAGGCTTTCGGGTCAAACCAAGAGAAAAAGCAATCATCCAGGACTACGTAAACAGGATGCACAGCCAGTTCATTGTAGATCCCATAACCAAGCAACCCCAACGGATGCTATATAATCCGACTATCGGACTTGTGATAAAACTTGCAACTTTTTCGTAAATGACGAGAATATTGTTCGTTAGCAGCTTTAAGCGAGACAATCGTTTCTTTGATAGTTCGCCGTTTAGCAAAAACCAAGACATGGCAATTGTCACCTCTCAGCATCATATTCAGCGTATTAGTCGATTTGCTAGTGTTATACCATTAATAGGCCATGGTTAGAACTTTGTAGAAAGTAGGATTTCTTTGATTTGTGGATTGCCTATCATGAGATTTATTATCTCCACTCGTTCTTCTTTGGGCACATGATCAT
>WJXE01000461.1 GCA_009665115.1 Nitrosopumilales archaeon | reverse complement strand
ATAATTCTCTTTATTGGATTAGCAGCCAACGATATGGAATAAATAATGTTACTTGAGAATTAATCTTATGGAATGTGCAGTATACGATACATATGTTCAAAAGAGTGACGGCAAAACGATGCACTTTGACGTTGTGGTAGAGGCGGATACTCCTCACGACAAGGCAATTGAGTATGGCAAGCAATATCTCGCAAGCGTTGGTCAAGCGGAGCAAAAAATGACTCAAGAAGAATGTCAATTCTGTCATATCCAGGAAGCACCACCACCAATTGAAAGAGATATTGCTTCGAAGGGGTATTACATACAAAAGATGGAAGGCTGTCCACAATAAAAACTGAATTTTTAAATAGATTTATTTTTTTTTAAATTCTAAGCAAGTTGTATTTGGGAATCAGCACACCTTCATAAAGTACTTTGTTGATAATGGGTTAGTGGTCGAAGATGTTATTGACAGCAAAGGAAGGATGGCTAAGAAATTGAGAACCGGTCACAGACAGATGTAACCTCTCTTCTCTCTTCTGTACGCCTCATAATGACCACATTAACGTGCTAGCAACTAAAGTGAGGCAAAGGTCCTTGCTTCATTTGGTTTCGAAAGAGGCGAACCGTTGGCAAGAAAGGGAATGGAGCTCCTCCCTACAAGATTAAGCAAAGGGATCCAAGTACGAATCTGCGGCGAAGAGCTGATTTTACCGTTACCCTGAATTGTCAGAATTCACCCGGATGCAGATGCATATTTGTTACTCGACTAAATATGCGTTTCAGCCGTTATTGATAACGTTATATAATATCATATTTACGAAATATCTGTGATTAATAGAGACCAGAAGAATCTTAGTCCAAGAATCATGGTTGTTGATGATGAGAAGGATATTTTACGTATTTTAAAGCGTGATTTAGAATCTAGTAATTTCGAGAATAGATTCAATGTTGAGGTATTTTCCACTAGCGAGTCAGCTTTGAATGCTTTTGCAAGCCATCCAGATGACTATTATGATCTCGTACTCACCGACATCAGAATGTCAAAAATGACCGGGTTTGAATTATATCGTCGCTTAAAAGAAAGAAGCCCATCAATCAAAATCGTATTCCTCACAGCATTTGAAATAGATAGAAAAGAGTTCGATAAGATCTTGGCAGATGCCCATTTTATTAACAAACCCGTCAGCATCTCTAATTTGGTCCCCAAGCTAAATTCAATTCTCGACAAAAAGGAGCAGTAGCAACACGTCGATCAGTTTTTGGTAGATTCGTCATGGGCTTGTGAGACCGTCTACACAAATTCAGGTGTAGGTATAAACAATAGGTTGGATAGCTAGCGGCCTCAACAGAATTTGAACCTATTTCGGGCTATCGTATTTAATGGCTAAATACGTTAGTTCGTTTACTGGCAACCAACGTACGTAATAAGTATTATTTTCAAAAAATTATATAT
>WJXE01000047.1 GCA_009665115.1 Nitrosopumilales archaeon | reverse complement strand
GCACATGGCTTGAAGATTCCGTGTACTTATATAATTATTACTTAATTATATGCATAACGCAATGCGTTCAAAATTGTTATATTATCAAACACGGTTAAGTCTGCTGTGAATACTTGAACGAAATTCTCCAGTTAGACAATGTCAAGAAGTATTTTCCCATTAGGAGAAGTATCAAGGATATGTTCCGTAAGAACAACCAGTCTTATGTCAGAGCTGTCGATGGTGTAAGTTTAACGATAGAGAAGGGAAAGGCGTTTGTCGTTGCTGGCGAGTCAGGATCCGGTAAGACTACTTTAGCGAGGATTATTCTACGTGCGATTGAGCCTGACAGCGGATCGATCGTTTTTGATGGAGATGACATTACAAAATATGAAGGCAGCAAATTGAAGAAGTTTCGCACAAATGTACAAATGATACATCAAGATCCTTATACCTCGCTCGATCCTCGAATGAGAATATTAGATATAGTCATGGAACCCTTGAATATTCATAATAAGAGCAAGTCAAAACAAGAAAGAATCGAGGACGTATTAGGATCTCTGGAGGAGGTACGATTAGAGCCTGCTACAGACATTGCTGAAAAATTTCCAAACATGCTTTCCGGAGGTCAGCGACAGAGAGTATCTATAGCTAGATCGCTCGTTCTCAAACCAAAGTTAATTTTGGCCGATGAGCCCGTATCAATGCTTGATGTTTCTGTAAGGGCCGAAATACTTGAGTTAATGAAAAATTTGAAAGACAGGCTTAAACTTTCATACCTATATATCACGCACGATCTTTCTACTGCCAGATATATCGGTGATGAGATCGGGATTATGTATGCTGGGAAGATAGTTGAAGCAGGACCAATAGAACAAGTCTTACTGAATCCGCTTCACCCATATACGCAGGCGTTGTTAGACGCAATTTCGGAACCTGAACCACAGAATTTGGAAAAGGAAAAAATCGTCCGCATTAAGCATGGTGAGACAAGAGACAGACCTCATACCGGTTGTAGATTCATTCATAGATGTCTTTATTCTATGGATATCTGCAAAAGTGATCCCCTATTAGGTGGTGAGGAAGACAACCATTATGTATCGTGCTTTATTTACCCTGTGTAGAAGCAAGCCAAAATCTTAGTATATCAAATGGATCAAGTATGTAATCCGACCTAACTTTTTGATACTTCATGAGTTGGCTAAATTAGCGAATTTGTGAGGTTCCGTTGATCCTTTATCCGATTGAATTTTTGGGTATTGTCTATAATCCTTCGTGTGCCTTGGTTCCACTGATTCTTACTATGTCTTTTCAACGTTACGGCCGCGGTCTCAAAGCTTGTCCCATAACTCTTAACTACCGAGAAAATTAGCAACACGGACATGTTGCATTAGTTTGCACTTGCCTCGGATCTTATCTCTTCGAGAGGAAGTTGGCTCGGATGCTTGTACCTTACAACTTTAGATACTCCGTCCTGGGAATAGACACCATATATCATGCTTGCTTGAGCCACCGTAGCATCTTTCAAAGTAACCATGAGCATCTGATTATCCTTCGATCTTTCTAACAAGACCTTAGATAATCTTTCAGTATTTTGAGCATCAAGATGAGCATCAACCTCGTCCATTAGATAGAATGGGGACGGTTTAAGTGACTGGAGTGCCAAAAGAAAAATTATAGCAGCCATCGTCTTCTCTCCCCCTGACAAAGCAGTGGACTCGCGTCCTGGTTTGCCTTGGAATTGAGCCATTAACATTATGCCGTCTGAAAATTCGTCTTGCTTATTCTCTACTTCTAACCAAGCAGTTCCACCTGTTACTTCGGAGAAAGTCTGTCTTAAGTTACTATCAACCTTCCCGAATGCTTCCATGAAAACATTCTTCTTTTCCGTCACGATTTCTTCGATAAAGAGGACAATAGAGTGACGTTCCTCATCCAACAGATTTCTTTTATTCGACATGCCTCTATATCCGTCAATTACTTCTACGTAAAGTTTATCGGCGGATAGATTGATTTCAGTTTTTATTGTATCAAACTCGGCTGTTAATTCTCCTATAATCGTATCAACGTCAAACGCCTCTAACAAATCTTCGTATCCCAGCAACCTAAGATTATTGATTAGAGATGATTCCTCGGAATTAAGATCCGATATATCTTTACCCACTAATGCAATGTCTTTTTCAAGGGAACTATTTTCTTTGGAAAGCTTTCTTTCATTTTCCTTTAGCGCCTTTATTTTTTGCTCGTATACTTGTAACTTACCATATGAAGTTCCGGCAGAATCTATTACTTGCTGTTCTCTGTCTCTCTCTATTTGAAGCTTCGATTCGACAGTAGCCATATTAAATTTTAATTCGTCCGCATGGACAATCTTCTCTTTCCTTTCAGATTCTAGTTCACTAGTTTCCTCTTTCAAGGTTTTTAATCGTTCCACTCCTATTCCAATCTCACTTTTCAGTACTTCTGAAGATGTAAGTATGTCTTGTAGGTCAAGATTGTCTGCATCTATAGAACTTAAAATTTGGCCCCTTTTTGCGATCATTTGGCCTAATTGGCTTCTCATGGAAACATCGGCCATGCCTTCCATTCTTCGGCAAACACGCTTTATGGTTAACCCGACCAACGACAAGCGCCTGCGCCATGCCTCTAACTCGAGTGTTATGGATTCATATTGCGAGTGAACGGTAATATTTTCCAAAGTAAGTTGCTCAAGTTTTTTCTCGTCTTCATGAACGAGCATCGCTAAATTTGAGACTTGTGTGCCTAAACTAGCTATTTTTCTCTCTATTTCAAATTTTTCAGATTCGGAATGATCGATTCTTAGTACGATTTGTCTGAGGTCATTATCTTTCTCCTCTGTTAACCTCCTCAATTTAGTTAGTAAATTTCTTAGAATGTCAATAGAATTACTGAGAAGAAGTGCATGCGTTAGATCAGAAATTGTAGACCCAAAATCTGCTGACATAGATGCTACTGAAGGTTCGAAAAGCACTCCCCCAACCGAGACCGCTCTGCATCCCTCTCTAGCTAAAAGGTACGCAGCAGTCGGATTCTTCACAAGAGCGGTATTTCCAAAAAGGAAATCTGGCAGTTCCTTGTAGTCAGAATTTACGAAATCAGCAAGGCTACCAACGATATTAGGATCACCATCAGGAATGTAAGACCTTTTAACATTACGCACAATCTCCAATGGAATGACCTTAAGGCGTGGCAAATTTGTTTTTTTAGCATGCTCAGCAATCGAGATCATCGATTGGACACTGTCGACGACAAATGCTTTCATCCATTCTGAACCCGCCGCTAGAACAGCCCTCTCGTAATTTTTGTTCCACGTTATTAAATTGTGAACCAGTCCCTCGATTCCAAACTCATTCGACATCTTCATCAGTTCCGCTATAGCAATATCTTCGGTCATGGCATTTTTGGCAGTGGAAGCTTTTACTTCGTATTTTATAGTAAAAGTGTCTGCGGTTGACAGAAGGTCCTTCGATGTTTTGAGATTGGTTTGTAAAGTGTCTTTCATTTTTTTTAGGTTGTCTCTCAGGCCAATCGCAGCATCCAATTTAGCCTTCTCGGAGTCTAGGGTGATGCAAAGCTCGTTATGAAGTTGGTTGTTTTTCTCAATATTCGTTTTTAGCTCTAGATTTTCTGAATCAAGGCTGTTGGCTCTACCTGTCACTATTATCATTTTTTCCTCCAACCTAGCTATTGAAACGTCTAGATGGTTCTTAACCTCATGTAGCTTATTGTGCCGGCCTTCTAGTTTTCCTCTAATTTCAGCATACCTACTGGCACTCGTTGACAATTCGTCTATCTGCGAATTCATCGCAGCTAAATCAGATTTTAGAAAAGATAACCTTCCATACCTCTCATCAACATGGGTTTTCTTTTCTTCTATCTGTAGATGTAAATTCTCTATTTTCTGGTTAATATTTTGCTTTTCTATTTCGACTGAAGCAATGCGCCTTTCAATCTGAATCAATCGCTGTCCTGTCTCCATAATCAATGCACTTTTCCTTTCCGAATCGTAAACTAACTGTGACACACTAGTTCCTATTTTCATTTTAGTCCTAGTTGCAATATCCGCTTCTTGGATAAGTTTTAGCTTTTCTGAATCCAGCTTCTCTAGTTCTGAATTGTTTTTTTCTATCTGCATGGTTAGGTCTTTTGAGCGTAGTGCGTTTGAGTTTAGAAGCTCCGCTTTTGACTTCAAATCACTTCTGATTGTCCTTACGGTATTGGAAACCTTTACCGCTTTGAACTTTTCGAGGTCAGACTCTAGGTGTTTATATCTTAATTGGTCATTTCGTTCCTCTTCCAAGCCATCAATTCGCTTTCGTATTTCGTCCATGCGAGCCATGGCAACGTCGAGGCGACGGTCAGATTCCTCGAGTTGCTTAAGCGCTTCATTTTTTTTCTCATCAAAATATGATAGTCCGATGATATCCTCGATAATTTTTCTACGGTCTTCAGAATTTAATTCGGAAATGCGAGTTATCATACCCTGCTGAATGATATTAAGTTTATTCGAAGTAGCAAGCACAATTTCTAATAATTCTACCAAAGTGCTCTTCGTCACTTTCTTTTTATTAAGATAGTACTGGCTCTCACCTGTTTGCCCTTCCATCTCTCTTGTTAAAGTGACTGAATCAGAATCTACTGGTATTCCCCTATCTGAATTATCAAAATTTAAACTAGCTCGAATGAGCCTTGTAGAGCTGTTCTGACTGTCATGAAATAACGATTGGAACTTATCGACACGCAAGACTTTCGGGCTGGTTTCGCCTATAGCGAACATTATTGCATCCAAAATGTTACTTTTTCCAGACCCATTGGGACCAGTGATCGCCACAAGTCCTTTCTCAAAGTTTAGTACAGTATTCCTAAACCCGAACGACTTAAACCCATAAACCTCAAGTTTTTTAATGTGAACCAAAGAGTGACTAGTATTGAGATTAGGGGTCTAATTATATGTTGTAGAATACAACCCATCTCCTTTTTGTAAAATATTTTTATACCGCTCCCGTATTTCCTTTCGCAGAAAGCTTCCTTCAGGCTATCTTTGTTCCTCTATCTTCGTTATTTTTCTGGCTAGAGAGAGGGGGCCGGTTTCTGCTTTGGGCGGAATATGAGGATTTGAGGAATACTTCCTTGTGTGAATTCAGGATATTTCCTGTCTGTTTTTAAATATACCTTCGTCGATTTGACCAGATCTACCTCAAAGCCACTATCATGGACAATATTTAAGAGTTCTTTATACTGCCCAGTATCCTCTTGCAAGTCGGTAACTATTTGCAACGTACCTGAATTAACTAATTTTAATGGGAGTACCGCAAATATGGATCTGTCGGATAATTTTTCTTGAATAGTATTAAGGGGATCAAAATTTTGAGACAAGATTAGCAAGAAATTATCGATTGACTTGTCCGCAATATTTGTCAGAAGTTTCTGAGAATCTCCCCAGAACGAAGATGCATTAGGAGGATCCAAGTCAGCAAACTCTGATTTTGCTTTGAGTACCTCCTTTTGATCTTTACCAATAGCAATAAAATACTCCGCCCAATTATTCACAGCAATTTCCTTCAAAGCCTCATAACGACTCATATGAATTTCGATATTAACTTTAATATACAATTTTCTTGCCATGCTAATTGTCCTGCTAAGCTGCGTCGAAGGATTGCCCTCATGGAAAAACTGATAGATCATATTCCATCTTTGCCTGAAAATATCAGGAAAATGACGATCGCGGATTAATTCCTTGAAAGAGTCGTTTTCAGCAAAATCTGAAAAGAATGCATCAGTTCTAGAAACAGCCTCGACTCTTGGAAGATATAGCTCATCATAGAGATTACTAACTCTATCCCAGGCCCTGATCGGATCTGAACTCATATAGGTTACAGACAGATCCGAAAGCCATAGAATTTCACCAATTGATTGGATTTTATCTAAATCCTCTCCTTGGTTCTCGAGTTCGGCTAAGAGCTGCGTGAACCTTTTTTGAGAATGTTTTTGTTTGAGATATGGAAAATCTGTGCGCCAGATCAAGGCTTCTACAATAATACTTTCAATGGGTT
Organism: Nitrosopumilales archaeon; assembly: GCA_009665115.1. Taxonomy (GTDB): domain Archaea; phylum Thermoproteota; class Nitrososphaeria; order Nitrososphaerales; family Nitrososphaeraceae; genus Nitrosopolaris. The sequence continues at coordinate 4,113 of WJXE01000047.1, read as the reverse complement.
TTTTTTGTTCTGGCTTGAGATATTCGGGGTGGGTTGTTGCGAATTCTATAGCTGGAGATAATACAGGTTTATACTCTCGAAAATAATCCTCAAAATCAATTCTATTCATTGTAAAATAAGCATCATGAATTTTTGTTTTGCATATCTCATTAATTGTCCTAGTAACCTTAGGACCTTTTGGCGCCTTAATGTCTCCGTCTTCTGCTGAAGAATACGCTTGCGCAGGATCATAATCATGCAGGAGGGAAGCTATAAGAATTAATTCATAATCTCTTGAGCTGAAATTGTACTTACGAAACTCCTTTGGCAGCATCTGCAAACTCATGTAGCTTACCTCAAGACTATGATGGAAATTATGATATTCGCTTGAGCCCTCTCCTATCCCCTGTTTGGAATATGCATTTTTAAGGAAAAGCATAAGTATATGCAAATTGTCTATTCGATCATCCGATAATCCTTTCTGTATCGCTAATTCTATTACGGCGGCAGCCAATTCATCGTCTTGCACATTGGCAAGGTTCTCATTTGTATCACTGATTATACGTTTTCTTAGACCCGGAAAGTGTTGTGCGGCTCGTCTGTAAATAACTTGAAGCGGCAAACTTTTGTTAAGGTAAATTCCAAATGTCGTCGTCGGCCACGGATATCGTATCCTAGGTTTTTCACGCTCGATAATTTCATCTGCAGTACGTACGAGATTTTTGTTGAGGTCAGCAATTAAATAATTCAATTGCGGGCCGTCAAGGCTCAATCGTTCCTTCTGTTCCACAAATCTCCCACGTTCGGTGTTCATTACGGACCATTGAGGGATCTTGACCCTGTAACGGTAGTTTCTTCGCGATCCACTACGGAGAAAAGAAGCACCACCACCCTGATTCAATTCCTTGTATGTAACCGCGACGTTTCTCCTCCCGGATGTAAATGGCAAGTCCTGGTCCTTCACAACTTGTAATATCACTTCTCTATTGGCGACTTGGAGTCCAAGTAAAATGTGCCAGTACTTCCCTTTGTCAAGCCAGCTTGGAGCCTGGGTTTCTTTGTCCCAAAAGTCTATTGGACCGAGAGGGACGTAACCATTTTCATATTCTTTGGTTTCAGGATTATAGGAATGATATTCATAGTCACCTATCATAGGATCAAGCTTTCTGGCCAGATCTCTTGCTACTTTAATTAGATCTCCAGTTCTAGAGAACTCCTGGTATGCCATTACTCCCCAGATACTGCCAAGAGCACTGAATAATGTGAATAAACTGGCTTCAATGTCAACATGGTTTAATGCTAGATATATCGGCACAAGAGGAATTCCGAACCAGCCAGTAGATAACATGCCCGTAAAGACAAGTGTGATGGATAACCGTCGAGCAAGATCATTATACAGTAGGCTAAACGAGTTCGCGGCAATGTATGAATCACGATGGCGATCATTCATACGGACATTTCACACCCCCATATCTGCTCTAATTTCAACACTTATACGTTCCCTGTAACACATTACCTTTTATTGTATGCTGACCATGCTTATTTCAGAAAGTGCTATTAAAAGAGTCTTGCTTTCAGTCGGAGCATATTAAAATTTTTAGCCGGTACGAATTATTTGCTTAGCAAAAATACATTCAACATTAAACCACAGGAAAATGAAACAATATGGGCTGTTCAACTTGTAATAATAGTTAAAGGTACGTATTAGTTGATTTTACTGATAGTTTCATAGAATTGTTCCCACGAGTCAGTCTTGTGTCTACCCCATCGTTCGAAGCAGATAACCTCTTCCAATCCCATCCGGGGTAGCCAGCCGGTTTTTTCAAGGTCCGGTTTATCTGAAAATTCGCTTACGTAACCTAAACACAAGTATGCTACAGGTCTAACAAAATCTGGAATTGATAGGATTCTCTGAAGATCTTCGTTTGCGAGAATACTTACCCAACCGATTCCAATTCCTTCAGACCTAGCAGCGAGCCAGAGATTTTGAATTGCGCAACACACGCTATATACGCCTGTTTCTGCAATCGAGGTTCTACCGAGTACAAATGGTCCAAACCTTGTAGGGTCGTACGTAACGCAAATATTGATAGCCGAGTCCAGTATTCCCTCAAGCTTGAGTGAAAGATATCTTTTCTGCTTTGCTTTATCACTATCGAGCATAGAGACGGATTTCTCTCGCTCTCTAACAAAGGAATCTTTGACCTGCTGCCTAATTTCGTTAGCCTTTATCAAAATGAAATTCCAAGGTTGTGAAAAACCTACCGATGGTGCATGATGAGCAGCATTAAGAATCTTTACGAGTATATCATTGGGGATTTCTTTGTTTATAAAATGTGAACGGACATCGCGTCGCGAAAATATCGCCTTATAGAGTCCATTTTTTTCGCATGCTGAAAACGGATCATTGGCACGCATTCTAAATTGTAGAAGAATGCTCCCCGTATTAGATTTATGGATCTGAGGTATTCATTTTTCATTTGATTTATAGATCTCGCTCATTGCGTACGCAATATTATTTTGTGCTCTGACGACATTCTCTTCATACAAGTCTATTCCTGTAAAATTTCTTCCAAGGTAGGTACATGGTATACCGGTCGTTCCTCGTCCTGCAAATGGATCAAGAACCCAATCACCCTTCTCTGTAGCAAATTTGAATATTCGAGAAACCAAAGCTTCAGGAAATATTGTGAAATGTTCGTTTCCATAATGTGCCCTAGTAGCAATTTCCCACACATTACCGGGATTCTTACCACTGGAATTACAGGCTGCAAAAATAGGGTAGTTCTTATGGCCCCTATTCTTCTACGTGTTGCGTGATGCTTAAATTTTCGGTAACATGTTGGGCAGTATTTTTCTGGATCATATCCATATGTAAGAGATATCTCACTTGTTATGGGCTATTCTTCAATTGGTGTCTTAGATTTTGCGTTGTGTATAATTGCCAGAATTTTAACAATCTTTTCCTTATCTCTATTCTCAGGTTCATATTGAACCAAGTGTGATGGTGGTGTTTTATTCCTCCCCCTATCGCTTCGTTACCCTTGCTTCTTACTCTGTTCATGGCGGTGAAGCATTTTTCGTTCTTGGACAAAAATAGAATTACTTCATAAGCTTGTGTAAAGTTGTCTTTGGAGCTACTGGAAACATTGTTTTTCTTGTACCAAATGATATCATCCCTGAATATATAGCCTGTTTCAACCAGTTTAAGGGCTAGTCTATGAGGTATCATGAGTTTTCCATGATTCCTACGTGTATCACCACAAATGAGCCAGAGACTCCCGTCATCGCTAAGAAGGTCTTTGCATATTGAAAAAATTTTCGCCAATTCTTTTACATATGTCTCGGCGTTTCTTTCGTGACCGATCTCATCCAAAGCTTGACCATAGTATCTTTGGCCATAATATGGTGGAGACGTGATAATAACTCTGTATTTGCCTATTGAATATGGAAAAAGTCTACGTACTACATCATAAGAATTACCTTGGAGAATCTGATAAGAAATCATCGATGATAAGAATCCGTAGTTACATTGATAAAAAAAGCATTCTTTTTAGCTGCACAGTACCTTTAATCCGAATTTCTGTATTTAGACGCCGATCACGATGAAAATCGTTAATCTGACTTTATAGGCGAATATATATTTAGGCTATCCAAAGAAAACTTAGACGAGCTTTCGTGGGCCGGTGGTCTAGCCTGGTTAAGATACCGCCTTGACATGGCGGGGGTCGTTGGTTCGAATCCGACCCGGCCCATTTTTGATAACGACACTTAAATGCGGCCCACTCACCTAGAATAGAGTAGAATAGTTTGTCTTTAATCGCGGCAAAGGAAGTAGAAGCAGAAGCGAAAATATCACGAAATGATATTGAAAATACATCAGGCGAACTGAGGAACAAAATAAATTATTCGAAAGCACGGAACCGCCTAATTTCTTATTTTCTGCGCCAAGCCGAGTAGCCGAGGTACTTGGATTCGAATGCCACTACTGCGACCAATCTTTTTCAGCTGATATCGAAAGTGTAAAACATATTGGTTTAGACCATCTAGGTAAGCTATACTATCCTATTCGTGAAGAATTTAAGAATAGATTAAGACCGAATAGGAAACGATGAGCGAAAAATCTCGTCTGCA
>WJXE01000460.1 GCA_009665115.1 Nitrosopumilales archaeon | reverse complement strand
TCTTTGGCAGCTGCGCATAGCCTGGTGCTGCACTATTTATTGTTTGGTTTACAGCGGCTATTGCCGGAGAAAGTCCCCATATTGTGAGACCAACAGCTAGAATCACTATGGCTGCCGAGATTAATACCTTCTTGCTTACCAGTTTTGAATTTGTCATGATGTGATGTGGGCTGGATTTTCGTTATAACCATTGTTTACCTATGACACGTAACATAGTTACCCAAGGTCTTATTTTGCTCGTCATAATAGAATAGATAGTTTGGAAAAAGATCACGTGACGTTCTTCTCGATTGAGGCGATTCTAAGATTATCGACCACTTCTAATAAACATCATCATCTTATAGTAGTAAGTACAAAATATTCATAATAAGATATGGAAATGATCAAATGTGCTCGATAGAAGCTCTAACGAGCAGTTGGGTTGCAGGCCATTATCAGAAATCACCAACTCTTCCAAGGAAGGCCAGTCCACATAGTCATGTCTATGGCACCTGAGTCAAATTGGTACACGAATATCGAGACAGGATTTACATAAGGAAAGACATTCTCCTGAAACTTTACGAATATGGAGAACTTAATCAAAGCAGGTTGATGAGTTATTGTGGATTGAATCACATAAAGCATAGGAAGATAATTGATGACATGGTGGAGAAAGACCTCATAACCAGAATCAATGAACCATGGGGAAGCAAGATCATAATAAAATATCGAGTTTCAGAAAAAGGCCGAGAGATTCTTAAAGAAATTTTGGAGCCTTATGAGATGCTATTTCCACGGAGTGAAACAATAGATGATGATAGGTAACAAGGTTACTACAGTGTTTTTTAATAAAGAGGAGTTAAGGTAAATCGTGGCTGATTCCGAGAAGAAAAATCATGACGAGAATCTATTTCAGATAATGGATGGAATTATCTCACAGTTAAACAAAACAAAAAAGATGTTTATTATAATGATTCTAACCCTCTTGATTCTACCACCAATTTCATTTGTCATTACATTTGCCTTACTCGGACCTCCAATGTTTTTTGGTGGTGGTGGAATGCATCCTGAAGGGTTTGGACCGGGATTTGGACGGGGATTTGGTCTTGCAAGAGCTGTGCCCATTCTAATTTTCCTCATATGGTTAGGGATAGGCATACGACAATGGTTCGTACTTTCTAAATGGACCAAAAAGTACGAACGTTATAAAGAATTACAAAAAAAGATTGATGAGAAACTGGATTACGATACAAATGGAGGTAATGAGGAGCAATAACAACCAATCAACTTTCTTCACTGTCGACTGACGAGCACTACATCCTCTTTAGCCAATAGTTTCAGTTCAAACTCTCAAATTTACTTTTTTTCTCGGCCTTGTCGAATGCGCTCAGGGTATATATCGCGTGAAGCAGCCTTATCTCTCAGAAAGATTTATCACAAAACGTTACTAAGTTGAAGGCA
>WJXE01000459.1 GCA_009665115.1 Nitrosopumilales archaeon | reverse complement strand
GCTTTTATCAGAATACTAATCTAGAACTTAAGCTTATATTCGGGACTGAGGCCTCAGTATTATGGCGACAAGAAGAGAACATCCAGAAAGATACGGTTGGTGGATAAATGAATTGGAGTCATTAGGTGTAGGTGTAAAGAGGGCTTTTATCAAGACTATAGGACCGATAATTAGAAACTGTGAATAATTCCTGACTGCACGAGAAGCATCCTATTATATTGGAATGGCTTTCCACGGTTATTACTCCCGCATTCGTATATCATTCCATACCTCTTACACTGGTGATAACACGAGTTGTAAATTTGCAAACCTCGTATCTAATTCGCTGTAAATATATTTCAACCATTGTGATACAATTTTTACAATAATGTGACTTCATAAGTACTAAACGTTACTCTTCTGATCGTTCATTGAAAGTTTCTACTTTAGCAGACGTAATTTCTCTGTAGACACTGTTGCCCCCTTAGGATTGCCTGCATTATCTGTCATTCTTCCTAATCGTCTACACAGTATTTTGAAGGAATCCAAGACATCTACTTCAATTACTCCTGGCAGATGCTCTATGTTAGGGACATAATTGCTTATGATATAAAGGCCTTGTATTCTGACTTCTATTTTGATTTCACTACTTTTCAAATCATCAGAATCTGACCTGTTTATAACCTGTAATGAATCGTTTCTGTTGATCTTCCAAAGGGTATTTTCCATCATGGATTGAATCTTCAATCATTTTACATAGTTCTGAAATCTTCACAGCTATATACCTCTCCAATTCTGAACTTTAACCTTTTGTTATTCTTATCATGAATGCTGCTTAGTCAGGTTACCAAACGCACGCTACTGGCTGGTCTGCTCATCATGTTTTCCAACGGTCGGTCGGTCGTGTAAAAGGGTTAAGGATTCGACGTGAACAGAAGGCCATTCACGTGGAAGAGTAAAGCGTAGAGTCTACAATGCATCCATTGGATGGTTTTTATCTAATAAAAGAGATAATTACATTTGGTACTAACATGACTATGAATTGTCCTTTATGTGGTGCGTTAATGGTTTGGCTTAACGGATCAATCATGCACGATCCTCCAATCAACTACTACCAATGTAGAAATGACAACATATATGTTACAAAATTTCAGGATGGAACTTACGAGATTCAATATCCAAAGAAAAATAATAAAAAATTCCATATCAAGTACAAGTAATACAAAACATCAATATTTCTGCCATGGTTTGGCATGTTTTTGAAGATGACAATTTTCAGAACAAAAGTAGTCGTCACACATATACCAAAAAATCGGATAATCTTGAGTCTTCTTACCGCAAGTAGCACAGGTTGAAGACATATCCATGAATAATTATTAGGACTTGATAGAAATAATGTTTTCTTGGACTCTCACGGTTACGTTATCATAGCTAACTCTATTAGGTCAATTCCTCTTGGTCAGACCTATACTG
>WJXE01000458.1 GCA_009665115.1 Nitrosopumilales archaeon | reverse complement strand
CATCAAAGTTTATTTAATAACAGACATAATGTTATTTCAAGGTAATTTATAATACCCACATTAAAGCTTGATTTATCACAAACACAATATGACTCAACTTTATCCATAGCAAAAAGGCTTTATGAGGAAGATTGCCTGGAAAAACCAAGTATCGAAGCAGTTGTGTTACGCACTTTACAGATAATGACGGAAGAATATACCTCCAATCCACAATCATTAGTATTGTATTATAAGAAAAGAAAATCAGAAGAAAAGAAACTAAAGTAGTTTTCTTTTCCAGCAATGATGATGACAATATTCACAAGAAACAAATATTCATTCTCTTCTCATTTATATTGGCTACGCTAATCTTTTCAGCAGAAACTTTATCCTTGTCCTCTTCATTTGCACTGTTAATCATATTTCACATGTCTTCTTGTTGCATTAATTATCATCTTAGCCACATCATTATCAATTCCAAGGGTTTGCGCCAAATCAATTGGCTGTAAACCTAGAAGTAAATCTAATGTAAAACCATGACTGATTATCAGTTCTTTTAATCCTTCAGGTATATCTAATTGATTTACAAGCGTAGTTGTAGTCTGCCGTTGTTTTATACTTTGTAAAGTGATATTTTTGGCTATCAGTTTGTGTCTTACGCTCTGCAATAATTGAATATCTACCCCGGGTTTCATTAGACAAGCAAAATGCGATGTGACATATAATTATATTCGTCACATTCTACAGAGTGTTTTATCATGATCTCACAACAAGCCTCACAGAGCTCGATATGGAATAAATCTCATGTATATGTGTAAATTGGAACCATTTTTACATTAGTTATATAAAGGTACTACAATTTCGAATGAAAAACTAATCATAAAATGATGCAGAGAACAGAGATATTATCAATGTATCTTTTGTAGAATGATTATGGTATCTAGGCTTAGAATTATGGCAGCCATACGTAATGATCAACATCGGCCAAAGTCCTTTTTACGACGCTCCGCATAGATGGAGCTATCCCTTGCCGAAAGGTCTTTGGCATATTCGCTAGATATTATCTTAGCCGTTATAGAACTCCAACATCTCATTGTTAACATTATCATTATTTTCTGATGTTACTAAATTTTGGTAAGCTAAAATAAAATGTTGCTCCTTTTTGATCTGTGTTGTTCTCAGCCCAAATTTTACCACCATGAGCTTCAATGATCTTCTTAGATATGAACAAACCCAGACCCGTGCCTTGAAATGATTTCGACGCAAATTTCTCAAACAACCTTGGCATTATATCGGAATCTATTCCCGAGCCACTATCCTTTACGCTGACAACGCCAATTGTTTGATCATGTTTAGTGTAGGTACTACTACTTTCTTCCCTTCTAAATTGATGGTGATGGAACCTTCTCCGGTAAACGTAATAGCGTTGTCTAAAAGATGAACGATAACTTGCGATAGCCGCGCTTTATCTGCC
>WJXE01000457.1 GCA_009665115.1 Nitrosopumilales archaeon | reverse complement strand
GGGATACAGATCGTGTTTCTGCTTGTCCTAGATTGAAGATGCTTTGATACCAAAGGAACAAACACAAGACTTCAAAAGGGGGAATGTCACAGGAGGAGAAGAACAATGCAAATAAGTATGTATTCCGTATAAGCCTAATTGCGCTATAATAAGAGATCTTCTATGTCCAATCTTAATCCGAAAATAGAGGTAGAAACAACACCCAACTTAATTACCAAAGTATATGAAAAATTACAAATCAAGATCTTAACATTTAGAAAAGCTATGGATAGACCTCTCACAATATGTGAAAAGATTCTCATTGGACATCTCGACGAGAATGCAGACTTTGGTTCAGATGATGCGTTAATTACTGGCACGAGTTATGTTCTTCTGAACCCAGATAGGGTTGCGTTACAAGATGTTACCGGGCAAATGACAATTCTCCAATTTATGCTAGCTGGCCTAAAACGAACTTCTGTTCCAACAACAGTTCATTGTGATCATCTTATTCAGGCAAGAATAGGAAGTGATCCTGATACAAAAGCTGCGCTCTATGAAAACAACGAAGTGTTTCAATTCTTGGAATCGGCATCAAGAAAATATGGAATGGGATTTTGGAAACCAGGAGCAGGCATTATACATCAAGTAGTTCTTGAAAACTATGCTTTTCCAGGAGGATTAATGATCGGAACAGACTCCCATACTCCAAATGCAGGGGGTCTTGGAATGCTTGCCATAGGAGTAGGTGGCCTTGATGCAGCAGAAGTAATGGCTGGAATGTCTTGGGAGTTATTGTATCCAAAACGCATTGGTGTATATCTTACAGGGGAGCTGAATAGATGGGCCTCTCCAAAGGACGTTATACTTTTCGTGGCATCAAAGCTTACGGTTTCTGGGGGAACAAATGCAATAATAGAATATTTTGGACCAGGAGCAAGAACGGTGAGCTGTACCGGGAAAGCAACGATAACAAATATGGGTGCAGAAATTGGTGCTACTTGCTCAGTATTTCCATATGACAAGCGAATGGAGACATATCTCAGAGCAACGGGACGAAAAGCCATAGCTGACCTTGCGAATACACACATTAATCTGCTAACCCAAGATCCCCAGATAGAAAAAGAAATATGTGAAAATCGAGAGAATTCAATAAACTATTTTGATCAATTGATTGAAATCGATCTTTCTAATCTGGAACCGTATATTGTAGGTCCTCACACACCTGACCTGGCAAGACCTATTTCAAAGATGGCAGAAGACATAAAGAAGAATAACTATCTCGATACAATTTCGGTTGCTCTTATTGGAAGTTGCACAAATTCTTCATATGAAGACATGTCACGAGCAGCGGATGTTGCTGAACAAGCAAGAGAAAAAGGGATCAAGACTAAAGTACCATTACAAGTTACCCCAGGTTCTGAAATGATTAGAGCCACAATTGAAAGAGACGGACAGATGCAGTTGCTCAAAGATATTGGTGCAAACGT
>WJXE01000456.1 GCA_009665115.1 Nitrosopumilales archaeon | reverse complement strand
GTTTTATCCCTTGTAATTATGGCTTTATTCCTCAGACAAGAGAAGAGGGTGAGCAGATCCAATTGATGTATTCATACTTGGAAACTATTCTTTGACCTTCTGTGAATTTCTCTGGTTTCTGCGTTCACCGGTAATTGTATAGATAATTGTCAAATACTTATTTGCACTTGCGCATTCATTGAATTCTTTTAATGGAGGATATTGTTTCTTGGTTTCAGTCTCATCACAGATGCAGTTTCTCTTTATTTGGTTGCAATCATCGAGAATGTAGACAGAGATAGTAATCTCCTAGAACGACGGACGGATAAGGAAATAAGAGAACATAGCCCTAGATATCCGGGAAGATATAATTTTTCTTGTTCTTTCCTGTATTCATTAAGAAATGGTTGCTGCTATCCATTATATTTTAGTTGAGTGTGTAGGCTTTGTAAAGCTTGCCCGTGTCAGGATTAATGTATTTCCATTCATCAGTTCCATAGGCTAACTCATGAAATTCTGTCCGTATCCCGGGATCCAATAATTTATAGACATTTTCTCCTACTGAAACTTTATTCGGGTCTGTCAATGAAGTTATCTTTGCTGCTATATTCATAACGTATCCAAATATATCAATTTGTGATCTTTTATCATATGTAGATTGAACAACTACAGTTTCTCCCTCGTCTATACCGATTCTTAAAGATAGTTCGGGGTAATCATAATTGTTTAATATTGGGTTAATTCCGTTTTTGATCACGTTAATCATCTTTTGTGCGCATCTAACTGCTGTAAGGTATCTATTAAAGCCAGGAGCAAAGAAAGCAATGACAGCATCACCCACATATTTCAGAATATATCCACCATAACTTTCAACCACAGAGGATATTTCGTGCGAAAAGGCTCTGATTATAGTAACTAGTTTATCAACTGGCAGTGTCATACTCATTTTAGTCGAGCCAACAATGTCGACATAGATAATAACGAGTGATATCTTGGAGCTTACGTAGTTAAGAAGAAAGTCCTGAGCACGCTTTATTGAGGTATCGTACTGATAGACTGAAAGCCTATTGTCTATTTTGACTTTGTTGTTATCCTTTTTACTATTATTAGTCATTTTGTTTTTTTACTCTTCTTGAATTTTTTTCGTTCAACCCTTATTTTGTCCAAAATGTGGATGTGGTTTCTTACTGGTGCTGATCAGGACTTGTTGATTCGCTCCCGCTACTTGTTCGATTAGGCTGACATGAATTCCTCATAATATTCAACATCCTGTAAATATTCCGTCTTGTTGTACGCTCTTTGTTTAATTCAGCAGCTCCCTATCGCCTTCTGTCTATTTAAACACCATCGTGGTCTTGGATAAGTGGCCTCAATGTCGTTTATGAGTAGAAGCAGGATCACATGTAAGACGAAATTAAAGAGTCTGTAGGTCAAGTTTTTTATTTGTATTCATAGCCTTATCATGAGAGCATCGAAAATGTCTTGTCCAACTA
>WJXE01000455.1 GCA_009665115.1 Nitrosopumilales archaeon | reverse complement strand
GGACAATACTTGCTCCTGCATGAGGGATACAACAGCCATGAGGAATTCAACTGTTCAAAGTATTGTATTAAGCACGGAATATAGACAAGCTTAACTGTCCCATTAAATGTAGATTTACCGTAGCAAACAATCAACAATCCAAACATCTCTGTACTTGGTATAATATAATATAGACAATTTTTGTAATTGCTTTCTGTTATGAGTACCATAGATGAGTTAAAGCTCAACAACGACAAAATCGTCAGGCTTGTGAAAGGAGACATCACAGAGAGAAAAGTGGATGTCATAGTCAATGCTGCAAACTCCTACTTAAAACATGGTGCAGGCGTGGCAGGTGCAATTGTGAAAAAAGGAGGATCAATAATACAGCAAGAGAGCGATAAGATAGGTTATGTTCTAGTTGGTTCTGCAGTGATTACGACGTCAGGAAAATTACCATGTAATGCAGTAATACATACAGTTGGTCCAAGGATGGGCCAAGGAAATGAAGACAAGAAGTTGAGAACAGCAGTTCAAAGCTGTCTGAGACTTGCTACAGATAAAGGGTTCAAAAGCATCTCGATGCCAGCGATAAGTTCAGGAATTTTCGGATTTCCCAAGGATAGATGTGCAAAGATACTATTAGAGGAAACAAAAAGTTTTCTTGAAAATAACCATAATAATACTTCTCTTGAAGTGATTGAATTTTGTATATTTGATGACGAGACACTAGGTTACTTCAAAACCGAATTTGATAATTCGAGACAATCATTGAAGTCTCCCTAATAGGTATTATCAAGATGGTTTTAGACAAAAAATCTATTACATTGAAGAATTGTGTGATAATAGTTGTGTGTATCTGCCCTGTGAATCACCACTGGCTATTGTTTCCAAAACCTAAGGCTAAATACTATAAAGCATATTGTAGGATTTGCAGGTCAATCATGGTTTGCAATTAGGTTTCTTTTCCTTCTAGTCCCCAACTTGATTTTCTGAGAGGCGTAATCTTCACGTATTCATTGCCATTCCTCTTGGTTATTTCAGCAATTCCTTTAATCTCTACTCCGCTAACTCTCCAAGGATCAACTGATACAAGATTATCTACTACGAAAGCTACTTTGTTATTCTGCCGTATGTTCCGGAATTTAAGGCTTTTTTCGAGATTCCATCCTCCAAAGTAGAAGTGGCTGCCATCAAATTCGAATGCGACTGGTACTACATGAGGTTGAACGTCTGGAGAGACGGTTGCGATTCTACCCAATCGTTGCTCTTTCAGGTATTTCGATTCTTTTTCAGTAAATTCTACTACATTATTCTCTTGTTTCCCCATTAGAATTTCTCCATAATCTTATATGAACGAAGGTTATCTCTAAATTCTTAGCGATATGGAAATTAGGTCATACCTTACAAGATAATACGATAACTAACAAAATATAGGAATAAGAAAAAGTAGGTTGTGGTATAGATTTGGCAAAAGGTAAGGGAGTATTCTCTGCTCGATTCTCAGC
>WJXE01000454.1 GCA_009665115.1 Nitrosopumilales archaeon | reverse complement strand
TTCTAATTCTAATGTAACTCCACGTATTGCATTACAACGAAATGTTTATTGGCATCGATTCTACTTTGCCATTCATACAGGAAGGACATACCTCAACTGTGCCACGAAAGTTTAGGTATGATGCACACCAAAAACATGAACTGCATAATAAGAAATGGGGTTGCCTGAAGGCCAATTTCATCTCGTTCCTTTCTTCTGTCTTAATGGTGGTATTGGTTATGACATGGCAACAACTCGCTTTCGTTTTTCCGAAGGTTTGTTTCATAAGCATATAAGCATTCGGTCATTAATACAGTTTTAATAGTTAGTTACGTATCAGAGTATTGAATATTGTTACCATTTATTGGTAATAGTATATATTGGTTTCTTGATTATTAATTTCGTTTACCTGGACTATTCGTGCCTGCCAAAGCAGGGACATACCAGAAGCCTAACGGTTCGCTGCAGCCACAACAGAAGTTCTCCTACTCCACAACCAATCGAAGTAGGTAAGGAATATGAGGTAGATATTACAGATATCAGAAGACAAGGAGATGGTACTATTGTTGATCCTTTACTGATAAAATAAAAATTGTTCATACTATTCCAATTCTATTCAAGTATTAAATCTATTTTTCCATATTATGTCCAACCTCAATCCATGTTCAGACAATACAAAAAGCCTAATTCAAAGCGTAACCCACAGCTATTATAAACTATAATTCTTCAACATTGATGTTAAATCAAGATAGTTTCTCCGTATGGAAAGACAAACATCGCTGATCATAGTCCAACCGACCGGTCATCTATGCTCCGCTTCGTCGAAGGTAATTGGGGCTTGGGACGAATGGGAAACCTGGCCCTGAAAGCTGGATGTACAATGATATTGACTGTCAGTTTGTAATTTGCGAAACATGTTTTTGGAGTGCGACCGTTTTCAAATCTGCGGAACAACAAGAGAGAAGGCTATCTTTCACACTTGTCCTATATGTTCAGGTTACGATATTTCTCTAATTGCTATTGCAAATGATATATTCAGGAAAAAGGAAGTAGACAAAATGTCTTGCATGTTTCGGACATTACTTAGATCGAAAAGATTTCATAGCACTGGTCAACTATTCATAGCACTAGGTCAAAACATACGAAATCTGAACTTTTATAGCCTCTTAGTTAGTTGACAGAAAATTATGGTTGCAAGCAAGAATGATAATACTACCTTATGTCATCAGTGTAAAAATATGCCAGCAGAGATATTTCAAGAAAATGGTGATTATTGTTTGGACTGCTGGCAAGAACGGGTATACCCTCTTCAATAGAGTAATATGTTCAGCCAATTTTCTGTAAGCTACTAATCAACACCCGTGCTGAACATCGTGATATCAGTTGTTAGTGACATTATGTGGGAACTGCTTTCTTCGTTATGTATTGTAACTTTATTATTACAACGATTTCACACTAACTTTATAGGTTGAAAGAAGAAGACATATTCAGAGAGAATTGCATCTAGT
>WJXE01000453.1 GCA_009665115.1 Nitrosopumilales archaeon | reverse complement strand
TTGGTCGCTATCACGAAGATGTGAGCCTGTGCTTTTGTGACTTGCCCTGATGAGATTGGTCGTTTTTTTCCACTAGATTTATCGAGATCGGCATCAACTAGATCATTGAGAACATACATTCCGGTTATAATCAAAAAGGTTGCCGCGAATAACGGTGCACTTTTTAGCAGTAGTGTCGTCAAGAATGAATTTACACCGTGATCTTCAATGGAGGGAAAAACTCCTGCTACCGGTACAAAAAGCCCCGACACAGTCGCTAACATATACATTATTCCCCATTTTCTACGCGACTGCAGTAAAACCAATTGGGATAAGACTAAAGAAGCTCGGCTTTTCTCTTCTCCATCGGTAGCAGTCTGATGCCTAGATTTGAAAGCTATTTGCATTTGTACCTGAAAGCAAATGCCCCTTTTTATCGGATTTGTTACCTAATATGGATACTTTATGGCAAGAAAAGAATGATCTCTACACTGAATTTTGGTCCAAGGCTAACTAGGATGTAATTCTTGATTTATACCCCTCGGGATAATAACTGGAACCAGCTTTAACACGTTATGAATTCTGCAAATGGGCATAAAGAATACTTATCGCGGAATATTAATTCGTAGACGTTAAATAGTGGGCTGCATGCAAACTTCTCTGCTATTTTTAAAAAAGTCCAGTCGCGGTTCCTGAATGTACCTATGCGTTGTTATTTTATGTTCTTGCTCTGGCCGTTTCCAAAAGCTTAGGAACCACAGCATCCTTTGAGAGCAATTTCCAATAGCTAATAAATTGTTCTGCCAAATACGTATCGTCATACCTTGCAATTGCTACTGAGAACTCCTCCGGATTGCCATAGTTGATATTTTCATAAAGTACTTGGTTGGCATCGATTACTAGGAAGCTGTTAAACTTGGGTATTAAACTAATGTTACCGTTACTTGCAATTGCTGCAGGTTCAAGACTTTTTAGCTCAAAAAAATGCGATCTTATAATCCTATTAACTGTCTTATATGTTTCCTCATTGGGAGGAGTCCTCAACACTGCATTCAGTCGGCTTTCGACGCTGATTTGTTGTGGATTACCGTCTAAGAGATGGACGGTAACTCCTTTTTCAATTTTCTCGAACATCTTTTTTGAAACGTGTGGATCATGATACCGCGAGGCGAAGTAAACTTCCTTTTTAGCGTCTTCAAGCATGCGTATTACCTCAATCACAAGACGATTGAAATCCTTGATTATAGCAAACCCGGTTAAATGGGTCGAGTTTATAAAGTTCTTCAAATTACTGCCTTTAACGATTTCGTCTATAATTGATTCTTTACGATCCGCAGGAAAGTCCTCTCTTGTTTTTAAAATATCTATGGCTTTAAGTTGCCAGAAATTTGTTAGAGCATCCTCTAGTGTTTTGACATGACCATTATATACGAGCGAGCCAAGGGTGGTTGTTCGATAATATGCGTCTTCACGCTTCTCGACTAGCCCAGTGTTACATAAGCGTTTGAGTTTGGTATAGAACTGCTTCTTG
>WJXE01000452.1 GCA_009665115.1 Nitrosopumilales archaeon | reverse complement strand
GGAGAGGGTCCATTGAAAGATGAGATTACCAGTGAAGACGCTAAAGTGAGGGGATGGTTAGAGTACGGGAGTGTGACCGGTAGGCAAAGGAGAGCAGCACCGTTCGACCCAGTTATCGCCAAAAAGGCAATAAGGTTAAATGGCGCTACGCAAATTGCAATCACTAAATTAGACATCGTATTTCCAGGTTCCGCTGGTGTAAGGGAATTCTCAAAACTACCGAGGGAAGCGAAGACTTTTGTCGAAGAAGTAGAAGGAGAAACGGGACTAAGAGTTACGCTTATAGGAACTGGGGCAGAACTCACTCAAATTGTTGACCGACAAGACAGAAAAGTTGCTAAGGATAGCTTATAAGACTAGATGGAATCGAAGTGTATTCCTTAATTCATAGAATACACTTCCAAATCTGCCTTTTAAGACTTCATCTCACAACATTATTACTAGATACCGCAGAGGAGTTTTTCCCTGCCAACCTTCGAACACTTTCTCTTGCTCGGGTTTACGCTTTTGATCATATCGACTTCTACGTATAACTACAATTACGTCATCGCTCATCGCTTTAAGTAAAAATGGCTGACATTATTTCTATGGTTTTCTAATGCCTCATCTAAAATACCGTAATCTCCTGTCCTATTACACTCTTGAATTAAACGTTTAACCACATTCTTTACAAAGTCCGGAGGACAATGTGGCGCTAGCACTTCTTCTATTTCCAAAAGCTTAGCCTTTGCTTGCTCATACTCGGCAGTACATTGTGACTCACCAACTTTTTTATCTACCTTTGATGACAACAAAGTGGGATCAAATCCAAGCGAATATGACTCTTCTAAACTGGGCCTATCGGCGACCGAGTTATCAAATGAATTTCCACTCTGTAATTTTCGAAGGAATATTAACGTTTTCTCAAAATAATCATCATTTCCTTGAGCAAGATGATAATTAGCCAATGCTAAGATTTTACCTGCAGTTTGCTGGGGATAGAATTTATTTACTAAGAAGTTAAATTCAAGTCTCAATTTTCTCCGTACTGATTCTTGGAACGGAACACTGAATGAATCTTCGTTATCGTCTGCTTTATGCGTCGATTGCGCAACGAGGTCAGGATAATTGCCCTTCATACTGTTCTGTGATGATAGTGATGTTTTACTGCTATGATTCGTCATAGCATTAGTACTGTCTGCAATTACTTTAGACCAGAAATTTTTATTGTTAGAATGGGAGCCGACTAGTGGTACGTTCTCCTCATTCTTGACTTTCATTCTGTACGCCAACGGATCGTTTGATAGGTATTGTCCGCTTACTCTTCCCACAATGTAATCGAGTATACGGACTGTAATGCCTTTTCCATCATGTAAAATCCTATTGTGCCTATCTGCGGAATATCTTCTGGAAAAGTACTGTGCACAAGTTGCACATACCCAAGTAGTTCTTCCCAATTGTTTATGACATTTATTATATTCATATCTCTCTTAAAAGTGCAGCACTGTGCCGCGACGGTGGTTATACAATGTCGCCTTGGTCGCTCTTCCAGGAG
>WJXE01000451.1 GCA_009665115.1 Nitrosopumilales archaeon | reverse complement strand
GCCAATCAATCCTCCCAATTTTCTCCTTTTTCAGAGTATAATCGTCATTTCGGGCGCGCCTAGTATCAAGTCTAAAGAAGATAGCAAGCAAGGATTATCAATCAGATTTAGTTTTTACCTTTAGAAACTATCCTAAATGAATTAAAGGCTAAATCCAAATTATTTTTAATGCGTCCATGGTGCCCTAGTACTTGTGCAATATTTAAGAACTACATGCTTGATTTACTATTATAGCTGAGATTATGTCGGAAGCACACCCGCCGCCGCGCGGCTATGTATATAGAAAGGCCTTTGGTCAGTTTTCATCGAATAAAACTCAGAGACCTAACACATTGAACCCTGTTGAGGTGGAGCTAGACGCCCAAGCGGAGGTGAGCGCGTGGGGAGGAGTGAATACGATAGATTTTGACAAAGGCGACGTTATAATTAAACAGTCTGGGATGTATCTTCTCATTGCCGGTCCCCAGATTGGCAAGGTTACGGGTACTATACCTCGGTGGCTTGATTTTTGGGTAAGAGTTAACAAGATAGATATTCCAAACTCCAACATAAGAGCGGTAGTAATGGATCCTCAGGAGAAAACTGTTGTCCCCTTGAACGCGGTGTTATCTCTTAATAGAGGGGACATACTGAATGTTATGATGGCTACAGAAACGATCGACGAAGGTTTAGGGTTAGAGGCAATAGCGCCCGATGGCGAACCTACAATTCCAAGCATAATCGTAACAATAGTACAGTTGGACTGAACTCATTATCTAATAACGACTGCAAAAGGTCTCAAACTAATGAAAACCAATGTATAGATTCACACTTGGGGGGGAATTTGATATCGTATATATATATATTCCAGGAATGTTAGTTGGTCTTCTCTCCCAGTCCATCGCATCTTTAAGAAAACAAGTCGCTCTTCAATTGCCAAAATAATAAATTAAGTGTTAAGGTATTATAATATTAATGCGTATAAGACAGTCTCATTCGTGGCGTGGAGGTAAGTACCCCTTGTACTCGATACATTATACTGTCAGTCAAAATATTCATATCTGTCAGTCGGAGACATATTTTTAGCGAATTATATTTCGGCCATTATTTAAAGTCAAAGGCTTGTGTATCTATCGTTTTGTGATATTTTGGGCTCAAAATGGTGTCAAATATGGTTCACACGCCACTGGCCCCATTTCTCAACCGGTATCTTTCGAATTTCACGTCCAATAACCTAAATAAGAACATGTTATAAATTGAATATAGCCTTCATTCTTGTGATCTCGTATTATTTTTATCGGTTCAATTGTGCACTCATTGTTTCTTATACAGTAGTTCTCAAAAAGCAATTCTTGGGTTTTCTTCCTGTTAACACATCACTATCGCAGGAAAAGGTCTTGAGGAGTTCTAAGAACGCTATCGTGTATGTCAACATCCACGGATGCTAGCATTTCTAGTGGCATTCATTTAAACTTAATTAACGAGTTTACAGATATACTCTCAATGAGCTGGATACAGCCAGGGGATATTTGGCCAAAAGACTGGATTAGAGAGTTTATGGG
>WJXE01000046.1 GCA_009665115.1 Nitrosopumilales archaeon | reverse complement strand
CTGGTAAACTGCAAACACCAAGTCAGTATCTTTTTTATCCGGTGTTCTATACTGTGTTATCGTTTTTCCATTTTGTTTGTCTTGGAAGCATACCCTTCTAGTTCGATATTTATAATCTAACCATGACTTTAACTGTTGGGTTACTTCTTGTGTCAAAAATGCATTTCTATCGACTTTGGTTTTGGTGTATTCTCCTCTTACAAACACCTTAGCAGGGTTGGAATAAAGTTCTAGATCTTTAATGCGGATAGATAAGGCTTCAACAGCACGCATTCCTGTTGCTGATAGTAACATTACATAAGTCCTTAATCGAATATTGTCGCATATATTCAATATATCGATAATATCTTCTTTTGATAATGCTTCTTTCTTTTTTATGACTACCCTAGGGAGTTTTACCTTCAACTTAAACTTCCTTGGACTTATATCAACATCGCAATATTCAAGAAAGTTCTTCACCGTTACAATACGCTGCTTTAATGTAGAGGTAGTAATATCGCAATTTCGCAAGTAGGCGGCGTATCCATTTATGATGTCATATGGATCCAGCGTGGCTTTTTTAATTTTGGCGATTAAATCATTTATAGTCAAACAACTATCATATTCCTTTGCTATAAAGTTCTCGAAATTATTCAACCTTGAAAGATATTCCTCTGCTGTTGACATGCTCATTGTCCTAATATTTCTGATATATGCGGTAATTGCGCTGTTATAATTTACCGAATTATCGATCTGCTTATCCGTCTCATTTGCAGTAGTGGTCAATTGTTGTTGATGATTACAGCTAAAGCTGAATATATAGATTATGTATTGAGAGATTTATATGCACTTTCAATATATGTATTTGGAGATTGATTCCAATCTTACAACCAGATTGTTAGAGCGGAGGATCCTTGATGGAGAAATACTGGCAAACCACTACCTGTAATCACGCCTCCGGGATTTGAAAAGTTTTTTGAAAAATTAGTTGTACCAATAACTGATCCTTGAGTCCATCCGAGATATCGCCTAAGCCAGGCACTTAGTGCGAAATCTGAATCGAGCCATTATATGGTTGAAAGAATACCACTAAGTAGCCGCATGATTCTTTGATCTGTTTAAGGTATTAATGGTAAATATTCAAAACAACAACTTTGTATGAACGCCATATTTTTACGGAGCTTGAATGAGATCTAATTTAGAATATTGTATGAGAATAACTTAAATTCATGCTATGAATAACCCATATGATATAGAGGTGGTTTGAATGCAAACAACATCATCCTCATTACAGCGGCAAGAAAAGCAAGATGTTTCTCATATCAAAAATATCCTTGATAATAAATCACTTACTTTTGCTGAAAAGGTAATAAGTATAAAGAACGTTGAAACGCGCAATAAGAGGTCTCAAATAATATCTATGGCCGGAGATATCGTTATTGTAGATGTGGACCTTGCAATGGCACAGGATAGCACAGGCCCTTTGGCGATACGGTCGCTTAATGAAATGGGTATCGACAAGCTCCACGATCCTTCAAAGGCCTTGCTAGTTATCGACCATACATTTCC
Organism: Nitrosopumilales archaeon; assembly: GCA_009665115.1. Lineage (GTDB taxonomy): Archaea > Thermoproteota > Nitrososphaeria > Nitrososphaerales > Nitrososphaeraceae > Nitrosopolaris. Next base: position 8,801 of record WJXE01000046.1, on the reverse strand, counting down.
TGCGGCAGATGAAAAAGTAGCGAATTTACATGCTTTGATAAGAGATTTTGTCTCAAAACACAACTGTATGAAAATTGAGGGCTCAATCTCCCATCAGCACATCCTTGAATATCTTGCGACTCCTGGTATGATGATATTAGGAGCAGACTCACACACATGTCAAGCTGGATGTGTGTCCGCTTTTGCCACCGGAATTGGAAGTACAGAAATTGCAGCAGTCTGGGCCACAGGTCAGTTATGGTTGCGAGTGCCAGAAACCATAAAGATTAACCTATCTGGGACTTTTAATAAAGGCGTATTTGCACGAGACTTAATTTTAGATTATATCGGAAAAGTAGGCGAAGATGGAGCAAACTACAAGGCATTAGAATGGAAATTTTCAAATGATTATGTTAAGAGACAATTTAGCATGGATTCCAGAGCTTGTATAAGCAATGCATCAATGGAATGTGGCGCCAAGATCTCTGTATTCCCAACCGATGAGATTACAACAAAATATTTGGACGAAAATCCTAGAATTAACAACAATATGGGAGGAAAAATCGAAATCCAACCAGGGACTTCTGCCAAGTATAAAGATGAATTTGAGATAGAATGTGACAAGATAGAACCTCAAGTTTCTGGTCCAGATAATATTGATAAGGTACATTCAATTGAGGAGTTGGCAAATGTGGAAATCGATCAAGCATTTATAGGCTCTTCTACAAACGGAAGGATAGAAGATCTTGAGATAGCAGCACATATGTTAAAGGGCAGAAAAGTTCATAAAAATACACGATGTGTAGTTACTCCTGCATCTGTCAAAGTGTATGAAGATGCGATTAGACGAGGATACGTAGAAATTTATCTAGAATCAGGAGCAGTTTTTACCAATGCCACATGTGGAGCGTGTGTTGGTACTCATCTTGGTGCGTTAGGAGAAAACGAAATCTGCATATCTTCATCTTCAAGGAACTTTGTTGGAAGAATGGGAGCACTTTCATCAAAAGTATACCTAGCCTCCCCTGCAACAGTCGCGGCCTCTGCAATTGAAGGTAAAATTGCTGATCCGAGAAGGTACTTATGACTATGAATGATCAGCCAATTATTATTGCTAGCATTTCGAAAGGAAGAGCTTGGGTATTTGGAGATAATATTAACACAGACATAATAATACCTTTTAGATTCAAGAGTAGGACTAACGATCCGTATGAAATGGCAAAGTATGCTATGTACGGATTTGATCCTGATTTTCACAAGAAGATCTCCAAGGGTGACATCGTGATAGCAGGCCGAAACTTTGGAGGGGGATCTAGTAGAGAACAGGCTCCGGTAGCGTTAAAATATGCAGGAATTTCGGCAGTTATAGCTGAAAGTTTTGCGCGTATCTTCTATAGGAATGCCTTTACAATTGGATTGCCCGCACTTGAAATACCAGAAATAAAAGGGAAAGTGAATCAGGGAGATGAGATTAAAATAGACATAACCAAATTTACCGCAGAAAATATTAGAACCAAAGAGACTTTTCACGCTAGCAAAGTCCCAGAATTCATGCGGCAGATGTTGTTGGAAGGCGGATTAGTTGAATACTACAAAAAGTATAAACAATTTCCATGGATCCAAAGCTAGAACTTTTACATTCGGTCCCTTTTTTTCTTGTTGTATTGTGTTAGAGAATAAGTTAGATAGTCATACAGAAGCAGAAATATCGAGGATTAAATTTTAAGCTGTCTGTGACTATTGTTCAAGTCTGTCAGGTAGAACCCAAATCCGACTAAACTGCGATATCTTCTAAAATTAGTCTAGAAAATTGTCGTCAAGCAATATTTTATTTCTGGAATAATCAATATCTACAGAAATGATGACAGGGATATCCTTTGACATCTTGGCTTGCTCCAAGATATCTGGAAATTCCACTGTTGATTTTACTGCATAACCAATAGCGCCGAAGCTGCTTGCCAGCTTTACAAAATCGGGATTGTTAAATTCGGTGAAGGCTTTCTTGCCAAATTCGTCAATTTGCTTTAAGGCAATCACGCCGAATTCCCTATCACACCAGATCACAATTATTACAGGCAATTTGAGGCGAACAGCTGTCTCAATCTCTTGAACATTCATTAGAAAACCTCCATCTCCACACATCGCAACAACCTTTCTCTCAGGAAAAGCAAGCTGCGCCGCAATTGCGCCGGGAAGTGCAAATCCCATCGAAGCAAATCCATTCGATATAAGACACGTATTTGGATCGTATGTATAGTAGGTCTTTGCTATCCACAGCTTGTGAGCACCTACGTCAGAAATTAGAATATCCCTGTCATCTAATGATCTTCTAACATCCACTATTAGTTTTTCAGGCTTGATGGGGTAACTCGGATCATTTGCATATCTCAGAACTCGCTCTACAAGCTCTTTTTTAATTCTCTTGAAAGTAGCCGGAACATCGTGACATGGGAAGCATTTTAGATTAGGATTTTGATTTTTTTCTTTTTCTAACTCGGTTAATATAGCATTTATTGTCAATTCTATATCTGCTGCAATCTCGACAGTCGGTGGGTAATACGTATCCACCTCCGCTGGCGTAAAATCCATGTGAATAATTTTTTTAGTGATATCGCCATTCCAAAATCTTGGACTGTATTCTACCAAGTCATAACCTATTGCTATGACCAGGTCCACTTCCTTCATGGCTATTAGTGCGTGATCTGCAGCTTTGATACCAATTGTTTGAAGATGTCTTTCCCATCTATCAGAGATGACACCCTTTCCCATGAAGGTATTCATAGAGCATATTCCAGTTTTCTCAACGAATCTTCTGACATGAAAGCTCGCGTTCCCTCGAATACAACCATTGCCTACCAGGACTAACGGTTTTTCAGCTTCAAGAATTAATCTCACTGCTTTTTCTATGAGAGACTTGTTGGGATGTGAACGAAGGACTTCTGATGGTTTTTCGATAGGCCTTATTTTGGATTCCTGTTTTGCCACATCCTGTGGCAATTCGATATGGGTTGCTCCGGCCTTTTCCTCCTGAGCTATTTTAAACGCTCTTCTTACAATCTCAGGAATATTATCTGCATTACGAATTGACTGGTTCCATTTTGTTATTGGTTTGAACATAGTTATCACATCCATATTTTGGTGCGATTCCTTGTGTAGCATATGCGAATCAGTCTGTCCAGTAATTGCCAGTACTCTGGATCTGTCCATGTTTGCATTAGCTATTCCAGTTGTCAGATTGGTGGCTCCAGGACCTAGCGTGGAAAGACATACACCAACTTTCCCTGTCAGCCTACCGTAAACATCTGCCATGAAGGCAGCAGATTGTTCATGTCTTGTCAAAATGAATTTAATGCTTGAATCTAGCAATGATATCATAAGGTCAGCGTTTTCCTCGCCAGGTAACCCAAAAATGTATTCGACTCCTTCTGCTTCAAGGCATCTAAGAAAGAGATCAGATGTTTTCATTGGAAGCAAAGGTCCACATCCTTGGTTTCCCTTATTTGCGACCTGCGACATTACTTTTTCTCCTTGTATTATGATGTATTGGAAATATTAACTATTGTTAGTATAAACAGTAGCAGCTGGTGTTGTTGATTTATGATAATGTTAGGTTAAATTACTAGTTTTGCGGTCTGTGATGCGGCAATATTAATTGGTTCCCACACGGGTGAAGCTGGTGGAACATAGCATGCATCATAGCTTGCCAGATCTCTAATGTCTGCTTTAAGTAAGAGAGCTAGTGCAATTAAATCAATTCTCTCTTTTACTCCCTCACCACCAACAATTTGTGAGCCCAACACTCTTCCGCTCTTTCTATCGGCTACAATCTTTATCCAAATTGGCTTATTGCCAGGATAGTAACCAGCTCTTGTTATACTTTCTATCACTTCTTCAACAGGATCAAAACCATTTCTTATACCTTCTTCGCTAGTTAATCCAGTCTTACCGATAAACAGATCAAATACCTTGGTTATAGCACTTCCAGCTATTCCTCTAAATCTTGTGTTTCCTCCAGCTACATTTTCTCCTGCAACTCGTCCTTGTTTATTTGCTGTTGTGCCTAAGGGTACGTACGTGTCTTTATTTGTAATGTAGTTTCTAGCAGTCGCACAATCACCTGCTGCAAATATATCCGGTATGTTAGTTCTCATGTACTCGTCTACTTTGATGGCATTAGCATATCCTAGTTCTACACCAGCATCTCTAGCTATTTCAGAATTAGGTCTGACTCCAGTCCCAAGAACTATGAGATCACTATCAATAACACGATTAGCACTTGTTCTTATACCCTTAATCTGTCCATCTCTTCCAAGGATTTCTTCTACACTTTCACCTAGTATAATTTTCACACCGTTAGCTTCCAACTCTCTTTCAACAATCTTGGCCATGTTTTTATCAAGCAAACTAGGAAGAATATGATCAGCCATTTCTACTACTGTCACATCCATATCTCCTCTTCCTGTGTGGCCTCTCTTCTTAAATGCCTCAACCATCTCAAGGCCAATAAGACCTGCACCAGCAATTATAGATGAATGAACATCTCTTGTTCTTGTAGAATCATTAATTTTTACTCCATCACTATAATTTCTTATAAAAAATACACCTTTTTGATTAACACCTTTGATATTAGGAACTACTGCCCTGGCACCTGTTGCTACTACCAGAAAATCATAATCAAATATAGTGTCTTTGCCACTTTGTAAATCTGTTGCATGCACTTGTTTTCTAAAACTATCTATTTTATGGGCGCGTGTGTTTACGATTACATCTATATCATATTTGCTTTTGAAAACATCTGGGGGCCTTTCTATTAATTCTTCAAAATTATTTATTACTCCTTCTATGACATAAGGTATACCACACGCAGCATAAGAAACCACACTCTCTTCTTGAATTATCTTTACATCTGCATTGGGATCAATTCTTTTAGCTTTTGATGCTGCGCTGGTTCCTGCTGCAACACCACCAATAATCACTATTCTTTTCTTCTTATTAGTCGACAATTCTCGGGCAGACTTCAATTAAGAAGCTCTATTATATCAACCTGTATTTTCTGCAGTGTACTGCGAGGCAGAAAATCCGTAATCCGACACAATGGCCGTTCTCCCCGTTCTCCCAGATTCAGCATCATTTCTAGGAGGAAATGGCAATAGATTAGGCTCCCATCGTTGGTCTAAATTCTCATAACGCCATTTTGACTATACAACTCTACGGAGTACTACTTAAGACACTTAAAGAAAAAATCCCACATTCTCACCAAAAACACGGCATGTTAGACTCAAACAGACAGACAGACATGTACTAGAACGTTATTATGAAGATATATATTCTGACTATGCCTATTACCAGTGTCATAATTGAGACTGGTAATTCTTAGGGATATTTGGATAGCCTGTTAACTTAGGGACATTTTGTGTTAACTTAGGGGATATGATTAGTTGTTAACTTATGGACATAGTCTTTCACTGACTGAAAATAGTATAACTTACCATGTAATCTTGTATGATAAATCCAATTGATAGTAATCTTCTTCTAAAGTCTGTCTGCTAACATAATAATTGAATAAGTGAATAATTTTACCGTGACTGAAATATGTCCTGCAATAAAGAGGTCACTGGCGCAGGAATTGTTCGATTTTCTAAAGATATTTGAAATAATTGGATTAGCTATTGCATTTGTCATAGGCCAAGCAGCTTCTTAACTAGTTACAGCATTTGTGACTGATATTATAACTTCGTTCATCGGATTATTTTTACCCTCTGGAGATCTGAGCAAAATGGCAGCTACTGTAGCAAATTCAAAATTCATGTGGGGCGATCTGGTTGCAAATATGATTGACTTTCTAATAATTGCATTCGTAGTATTTCTTGCATACAAACAACTATCTAGATTCAAATTAGTAGAGGATAAGACTAAGCCTGCACCTGCAGATAAGAAGTAGCTACGAGTATTATGATTTGTTCTAGCATGAGATAGCCACTAATCTCGATTTATTTATTCCGTTTTAGTCTAGCCTACTAGAAATTGGAGGGTGAAATATAGAAATAGAAAAAGAATATAGAATATTTGATAGTAATTGGAGGATGTGAAAACTGTTTATGGGATTAGAAACTCATGAACTGAAAATACCAAAAAAGATCTCGACAATAGGCATCGTAACGGCCCTCTCTCTAAGTCTACTTTTAACACACATTGCATTTGATAATTTCCCAAAATCTTTTGCAATAACAACGACAAATACAAATCAAACCTCAGCGGCAGCGGCAGCAGCAAGGCCCCCACCTCCACAAATAGGAGCATCTCCAGAGCTATCTGCAACTCAGATCAGCGCATCAACAAACAAGACATGCACGTTGACGCCCTCATTAGCTAAACTAATGGGTACACCACAACAGACAGAAGGCCCATACTTCGTTGACGGCATGCCTAACCGCTCTGACATCAGATCAGATCCCTCAGACGGTTCAGTACAACAAGGAATTCCATTGCGTCTTGCATTTCACGTCTATAACGTAGATAATGGTTCATGTATTCCTCTGAATGGAGCACGAGTAGACATCTGGCATGCCAATCCTCAAGGCATCTACTCAGACGTTAAGGACTTTGGCACTACAGGAAAGAAGTTCCTTCGTGGATATCAAGTGACAGACCATAAAGGGACTGCTCAGTTCACTACGATTTATCCAGGCTGGTATCAGGGTAGAACCATCCACGTACACGTTAAGGTTCGCACGTTTGAGGGATCAAATAAAACCCTGGAGTGGACAGCACAGTTTTACTTTGACAATTCTGTCAATAAACAGGTGCACACACAACCTCCATACAATAAGCATGGACCTCCCACTACTACGAATGAACAAGATGGGATCTACACCGGCGCGTCAACCGATGGCTTGCTGAAAAGTAATACTGGACAACATTTGATGCTCAATCTAACTAAGGATATGCAGTCCTACCTCGGGACGTTCAATATTGTGCTAAACTCAGCTCACTCAACGCACTAGTACAACACTTTTTTCTCGCGTCCTCTAATTTTTCTGAAATTTTCTCAGTTGTTCGTAAATCTGATAATCTTTTCCTAGAACCATTTCTAAAAGTGCATGTTAAGTTAAAAATCGCTCCAATTTTTCACGTAATTTTGGTCTGCTTTCCACGTGCCACATAATAAGCGTAACAATTTCGTAGGCTCGCACAAGACGGCTTGTGTAAATTTAGATCTTTTAAATCCATCAAGAACCATGTGATAGCAGAAATTGTCCTATATGTCTTGATAGCAATTCTTGCAGTTGTGATAAAAATTGTTTAGTGGTTCACGGTTGCACATATCGACAGACATTTAGGATTTGTGCCTTATTAGTCAAAATGTCCCTAAGAAAGTGAATCTGTAATTGAAGGAAAAATTCTCCTTGTTACCAATATTGCTGCTGACATCTTAGTATGTAGCAGCTAGTGGTGGATAATATTAAGCGAGTCGCACGGCGATAACCACACGTTACTTTTGCCAGAATAAATGCGGTTTTTGGTTATAGATGTATTTTCCTGTTGCTGTAGATTCGTTAGCAAAAAATGAAGAAATTAGAGATTGTATCAGGGTAGCAGATATAAAGTACTGGGTATGGAGTTTTCTATCAGCCTGACGATACCACCAACGCCAGAAGCTCCAGATCCCCACTTTGTTATGAAACCACCATTGCTGTTAAATTTTTGTACACGGTCATTGCCGGTATCTATCTCCTTCTTCCAGAATGTGAAAATTATAGAAACCATATCATAATTGGTACTCATAGAGTTTCTAACCTATATTGAAAATTTGAGTGCCTTGTGCACTCTCTCCCTCTCCTCATGGTGTTTCATATATTATTACCATATTTTACTAGATGATTATTACAATGTCAACAATATCACAAGCGGAAGCATCCAAACCGCTGCAACAGAAAAAGATGCAAGAATGCAACAGATGTAAAGCAGCAGGATTCCCTAATAAGTTGATTGGATTCGAAAAGGTAGGAGAAGATTCGACAACAGGGAAAATTAGTTGGAAGTTAGTCGACGAAAACGGTGTAGAACACAAACACAAATTCGTTCAAGATTTACCTACTGACAAGTCATCAGCCACGACTTTGTTTAGACGTCGACGAGTTGTGGATGTAGCTGCAGTTACTGAGGTCGTAGAAGCAAGAAAGTTGCTTGCATCAGGTTGGGAATATAAAGCGTCATATCCCGCGACAATCGCGAATATACCACACTATATACTTGTAAAAAGAGAATAGGTTAAAGAAGAAATACAAAGAGAAAAACTTTCAATATATTTTTTGTCGTACTATGTCTTTCTATGCTCCGAGCGCAATATTCCGGGGATGCCTACATTGACAAAGCCTACTTCCAAGGCCGTGTTCAGAAAGTTTGTGATGACATCTAAGGTAGTCGCGAATTGGTTCTGCCTCTTCTCCGAACACACCAATAACCCTAGTTGTTGGATAGTAACTTAGTTTCTCTAGTGACTACCGGTGGGTAGTAAGATTCAGGCTATTGCTTCCATGATGGCATGTATAATGTTCAAGGACATTGCCATGATTAAATCCTATATGTAGTCCCTGAAAGGTATACCAGCTCACTAGCAAAAGAGGAGAAACAAGAAACTGAAGGTCTTAAACAGATCATTGGTCTGCCAGAATATAAGATTGAAATCCCTAGCGATAAAAATGATAAGGTGTCTAGATTTGATAAATCGAAAAAGTGATGGGAAGAGGGGTGTACCTAAACGTTAACCTTAATAGAAAAAGGGAAATAGTCTGGAGCAGCTGACAGCCATGTATTTATCC
>WJXE01000450.1 GCA_009665115.1 Nitrosopumilales archaeon | reverse complement strand
GTCTTGACCCATCGAGCGATCAGCAGAATTTGCTTACGACCAAGGTAGGAATTGATGCTACTGCTACTCTCCTTAAGCCTAAGGAGAGATTCGAAGTTGCCAGAATTCCTGGCGAAGAAAAGATCAAACTTTCAGATTATCTGTCGTAAGAAACGTCCTAAGGAATGCGGATACTAATGTACCTACCGGTTTTATGTTAGAGTTTACTTTCATATTTTTGTATTTGCATTGTAAATGACAGAATATATGATTTATTTTGTATCCTGACTTGCTTATCGCCATGGTCGCCATTACATAATTCCAGTACGTATAGGCGGTTTAGAAAGTAGTATAAAACATCTTTTTCCTCGCGGTCTTTGGGTTTTTACTTGATGAGTTACCCGGTTATACACTCTATTATCAACGTCGCAGCATTAAATTTTCTTTAAATATAATAAGGCATTGTCTTCAGAATATGGATGCAGAATTGTGATACTAAGAGTTTTCTTTTACATCGTTTGGCTACAAAGCTGAGCACTATTATTTATTCACCAAATAGTACTCCCATTATTCCATACTATTTCTTAATAATCTAAAGGAACTGTTTTGATATAGCTGTTCAATTGTTACCAGTAAATAGTAAAATTTAACTATATTTCTTCATCTGAGCATATATAAAACAATAGAACGATAAAAACTCGATTGTTTGATAACAATGAATTGACTATGCCAACACACGAGAAAAGCGTGATCGAGCAACGACAACGATACTCTCCAATTCAGTTCGACAAAGTACTAATTGTTGGACTAGGACAACTAGGACTTCCTGTAGCAAAATATGTTAAAGAAAGGGGATTTGACACTTTTGGATACGACATTAGTACAAAGGCAATGGAACGAGCTGTAAAGATAGCAGGAATAAAGAAGGCAGCTAACTTTAGCGAATTTGATATATATATACTATGTGTCTCAACACATAAACCTGAAGATATGTTCTCTCCTCAAATAGACGGGCTGTTAGATATAGCAGACCGAATTTCAAGGGAAGCAAAAAATGGGGCACTTGTTTCAATAGAGAGTACAATTCCAAAGGGAACATCAAACAAGGCATTTGAACTACTTAATCATCGATTGCATGTTGTTCACGCTCCCCACAGATGGTACGCGTTGGAAGAAAAAGAGCATGGTGTAAATCAGTTACGTGTAATAGGTGGTGTATGTAATTGTTGTCTTAGACTAGGGGTGCAGTTTTATGATGGTAATAGTGCTGGTAATGGCGAAAAGGGAGGAGTAGAAGATTCGTCATTTTCATCTTTATCTTCTTCTAATTCCTCACTTAAAAGTCTGGGGATCCCTATGCATCCAGTAACAGAAATTGAAATTGCGGAAATAACCAAGGTCATTGAAAATGCACACAGATATTTACAGATAGCATTCGCTGAGGAACTCTAGCTATATTGTCAAGCAAATAACATAAACTTTCCAGAATTACGAGATGCTCTAAATACTAAATGGAATGTCAACATTTTAGAACCAAGAGAAGGAATAGGAGGTCACTGCCTGCCAAA
>WJXE01000449.1 GCA_009665115.1 Nitrosopumilales archaeon | reverse complement strand
TAGTATCAAGTGTAGGAGGAATATAATTGACTTCAAATATGAAGCATATTCAAATTATATGAATATATTGCGTCTTAATTGTGTATTATGATTGTCGTTTGTTAAAAGAACCTCTTCGACTGGGGCCATATGAAAATGGGCATTAACCAGACTTCGTCATGTGCCTAATAATCGAAGGAATCAAAATAGACTGTCATTGTGACAGATCGAAGAAATAAACATCCTAAGCCCACCTCTCATATTACTCTTCCAAGCTTTCCCGTCCTCACGTCGTACGTGAACCCGTAGACCGGTATATCTTTTGGAAGAAATGGGGTCGACTTTATCTTATCTACTTGATTCCTCACATTCTGCTCAAGGTTTGGGAATGAGTGGAACTTTAGTCCGCTTGCATCGGCTTTGTACTTTTGCGTTAGCTTCTTCTGTAGCTCTTCATCCGTGAAGGTCAACATTCCGCAGTCCGTATGATTTACAACCAAGAACTCTTGCGTTCCCAGAAGCTCGTGTGAGATGATGAGTGAACGTATCGCGTCATCCGTAGCTATCCCACCAGCATTTCTTATGATGTGCGCGTCTCCCGTACCCAATCCTAGGAAGTCCTCCACCGTTAATCTCGCATCCATGCACGCAAGTACAGCAAGCTTCCTCGAAGGTGGAATAGCCAGGGTCCCGTGCTTAAAACCACCAGAATATTCCTTATTTGCTGCGAGTATATTATTTAGCTCAGCCATGACTTTCTATCTATTGTCATTAGAAAGAAAAGAAGAATATAATTGACTTCAAATATGCTGGGTGCACAGAATATATGAATATCTTGCATCTTCATTTTTATCTCATTGATAAAGATAGATGTTAGTCAAAGCCAGTCTGAATGAATGGGGGTGTATACTTTTTTTCTAGCATCATCAAGACTATTTCTTTCAACCACTAAACCTTGAGTTTTGAGTTCTTCAACTGCGTTTTGTATAGTTCTTCTAGGCAAGTGACTCAAACCAATTAACTCACCTTGATCTATGGGATTTTTTGTCTTAATTATATAATAGATGAACTTAGAAGCAGGGCCGCCGTCAGGATCTTTTCTGAGATATGAAACACCGAAAGCTGCCTTTGACAAAAATCCTCTACGCTGGGATTCAACGGATGCTATAACATCTGGATTAATACCAGCTAAATTGACACGCTGACCAAATTCAGCAATTAATGCGGATTGTTGGGATTCAATAGGTGACTCAAAGATAAACGTAGGAGGAGGATATTTGGAAGTAAGTGCACCAACAAAATTCCATTTTATGAATCCTCTTTCATCATAAATACCAACATTAATTCCCTCATTAGCTTCAATTACCACTTTCTCAGATCCTATTTTCGTTATTGCCTCGTCAATTTTGGATAAAGTATCCTCAATACTTAATTGGTGTGTTGGATCTTTCCTGCCTACCTTCCAATGAAAATCAAGGTTATTCGATAATATAGTGTTCACAATTTGTTTCTTCTGGTCTGCATCCAACTGCAAATTATGTTCTGCTATTTCAATTATGTCAAACCCTAGTTT
>WJXE01000448.1 GCA_009665115.1 Nitrosopumilales archaeon | reverse complement strand
ATCCTATCTCGATCACATCTCCTACTTCCATTTGAGAGGCGATCTTTGTCAGACCAGTTGGTTCATATACTGCGGCCGAACCTGTAACGCCGCCAGAATCCTCAATTCCGAAGATTACATGCCCTCCTTGTATGGTTTGCGGTTTTGTGATGACCTTACCGCGTACGTAACCAGCCATGTAAACTCTGATTCCTGATAATTTCAATTCATTTTGCAAATGCATATTCGTTCCTTGATTTGAGCGAAAGACCATATATCCATCCAAGATCTCTTCCGGCTGTAACCATTCTAACGATGAAACCACAACTTCTGGACTTTCACCTCTTATACCGCAAAAAACGGGATCTGGACCATGTGGAGCAATCAACACACGTCTGTGGTTTTGATCATAGTTATTGAAGGTATTCGGAAAAGTTCTCTTATCATACTGAATTACCCTAATTGCATTTATTTGTCTCGTTGTCCCATAGTTCTTGCATTTTCTGTATGCTATAGCCTCAAATGTGTGATCTCCATCTTCCAAACTACCAATTGCAGCTAGCGAGCCTACTAAGCCTTGACCGTTTCCAAAAGTGAAATGGCGAATGCAATTTTCTTTTGCTATTTTTTCCGCCTTTTGCTTACTTAGAATATCAAACATTGCAAATCTACCAAATTCCTTGAGCGCTTCAGGGACTAGTCCTCCATTTAAAAATGCTACACCAGGATTTGCACCCATCCCTATGGCTGATTCTTTTTCGATAAGTTGTCTTATATCTTGAATTATTTTTTCGTGGTTTCTTGCCATAACTCTTAAGCAGACTGCTCCATTCCCACGGGTCTTCAATGGGATATTGGGATTTAACCTAACCAATAACGGATAGTCGAGGAACTTTGTATCTGGATTCTTTAGTAAATGTCCCGTAATCTTAAATGCCAGATGCGTCGTGCATTTTCCACATGTTGAGTCTGTGTCATCAAATCCGATATGAAGAATCATATCCTGGCTTATAGTGCAAAGATCGGGCGTTGCTGTTGTGGTAGTCGCATCTGCCTTCGCCATATCGATCATGTTGTTGCTATATGAAATAAGGAATGAAGTCCAAATATTAATTGTAACTACTAAGTTTCAGGTTAGTACGCCAGACCATGAAGATAAACCGAATATTCATGCATATAGAATCACCAAGAATATGTCTATGTTTTTGTCGGTTACATGTCTGTATAGAGTCCGTATATGTGGGTATATCCTAAAAAGAGCATGTACATTAGTAGCCATCCTATTGCATGTCTCTCCTTATCTTTTAGAAACGCCTGTTCTGAAAACCTAATTGTTTGATAAACTTCTAGTGTTTACAATCTCAACAGAAAATAGGAACAGGACCGCCGACTCCACGAGCTTCAAGTGCGTAGGCATTTGGTATAACATTTACAAGAGAACAGGATAAGGAATAAATTGGAAGTTGAGTAACGTCAGCGACCTACTGGCGTGGGTTAGATCCTTACTAGTAGCTAAATTTAGTGTAATTCATTCATTCATTCATAATTGTTATTTCGTGATGTACCTAAGGGTCGATT
>WJXE01000447.1 GCA_009665115.1 Nitrosopumilales archaeon | reverse complement strand
TGTTGTTATTAGCATAAAGGATACTGGTACGGGCATAGATCCTGGGATACTACCTAGGTTATTTACAAGATTTGCTACAAAATCTTTCGCAGGTACTGGATTAGGGTTGTATATCTCCAAAAGTATTGTAGAGGCTCATGGAGGCAAGATAGGAGCTGAAAATAACTCTGATGGAAGAGGAGCAACATTTGCATTTAGTCTACCATTGATAATTCAACAAGATCGTCGACAAGAAAGTATGGCTATCAATACTACTGCCGGCGCTACTATGGTCAACGATATTGAAGAAAGAATTAAATTTCATAAAACAAAAATTAAGAGGATATTTTTAGTGGACGATGACTATGATCATACTATTACTTTCAAGGTGGGATTGGAGCTTGCAGGATTTGAAGTTGATACGTATAATGATTCAGCAATTGCATTATCAAATTTCAAGCCGGATTACTACGATCTATTGCTAATTGATATTAAAATGCCCAAGATTGATGGATTTGAACTATATGAAAGGATAAGAAAAATAGATGATAAAGTTAAAGTATGGTTTATTACTGCGTATGAAGTATATTATAAAACGTTAACAGAAGTTTCATCAAAATCAAAAGAAGAAACGCTTTTAGATCGTTTTATTCAAAAACCTATTGAAATAAATAATTTAGTGAAACAAATAAAATCAGAGTTAGATTAGTGATAATCTGTGCCGAAAATCTCAACTAATGAATCTTCAGCAAGCACTCACGTCTCAGACGCTTCTCAGATCATTAACTCTGCAGGATTTAAGAAAGAAGAGGACGAAATATGTTTTATTAGAGCACAAAATTGTTGTGTTTGTTATGTTGATATAGTCAATTCCACGAGGATTACTTCTACTATTGATAATCCAGAAAAAGTTATGAAATACTATGGAATTTTTCTTAACACAATGGCTGCAATAGCCAGAGAGTCAGAAGCAAAAATAATAAAAAATGTTGGTGACTGTTTGATATTCTGTTACCCTAGAACATCTGACCCTTCTAACAAATCTGCATTTAATGATGTGCTTGAATGCTGTATAACAATGGTAGAAGCTCGGGATACAATTAATCAAAAATTGCATGAGGAAGAATTGCCCTCCCTCAGCTACAGAATTAGTGCTGATTATGGTAGAGTAGAAGTCGCTAGATCAGCTACTTCCCAGAGTGATGATCTGTTTGGCCCGATTATGAATATGTGTTCAAAGATAAATTCGAAGGCATTACCGAACGGGGTAGCGATAGGAGAAGGGCTCTATCAGCTTCTACAATCCTTCTCTTTGCTTTCTTCTCTTGAGGAAAATTATTATCATTTCGAGAAGATAGTAATGCCGGAACACCAGCAGACTGAATTTAATAACTATCCTCTATATTCTTTGCAAAAGAATAATAACAATACTTCTTTCAGCCAGTCCGATTGGCAACTAGAACAACAACAATCTTCTTTCGTTAACATTTTGTTAGTCGATGACGAAGAAGATATCCTGTACACGTTCAAGGAAAGCCTGGCTTCCGAAGGCTATAATGTCGAAGCTTTTGTAGACCC
>WJXE01000446.1 GCA_009665115.1 Nitrosopumilales archaeon | reverse complement strand
TTCTGTCCAATTCAACACATAGGCTGGTGATATCTTATTGTCTATAAAATCCAGTAATAGTCATGAGCGAGGCGACACAATTAATACTGCAACAACCGATGAGTCATTAGCAGAATCAAATAGACAACTTAACGCAACTGTCATTCATTTGAGGGAATCAATTAACCATCTTAAAGCAGTTAACAAAGAATTAAGCACTAAATACGATAAACAGAAAGAGTTTATCAATATAGCCGCTCATGAGCTGAGATCTCCTATAATGCCTATCTTAGGAACACTAGAATTGATAGAATATGAATTTGAGGAAGCAGATAAAAAAGAAATTACATTGAAAAAGGAGTTCTTTGATAGATTAGTTCGTAACACCAACAGATTAGAAAGGCTTGCTTCTGAAATTTTAGACATTACAAGAATAGATGATCAGTCATTAAAATTGAAGAAAGAACATTTCAGTTTGAGTGAGATTGTTTTAGATGCTATAGAAGATCATAGAAGGCAGCTCGTGAAAAGTAATGGGAATACGAAGATACTATACGAGTCTAAGAAAGAGGAGGAAGACAAAGTACCAACAGAAGCAGACACTCCTGGGGAGAATATTTTCGTAACTGCAGACAAAAACAGGATAAATCAGGTCATATCTAATCTGATAACTAATGCTATCAAATTTACCAAAGAAGGTATGGTTACTATTTCAGTTATAAAAAAGGAAGGTAAAAATCATATTAACGAAGTTATTCTTAGTGTAGAAGATACTGGTACTGGAATACATCCTGAAATCTTACCAAGACTATTCTCAATGTTTGCTACCGGATCTGAGATAGGCACGGGTTTGGGATTATTCATTTCAAAAAATATTGTGGAAGCTCATGGTGGGAAGATATGGGGAGAGAATAAAACCGATGGGAAAGGAGCGACCTTTGCTTTTAGTTTACCTTCAGAAGAAAATAACAATAATCCAAATAATCCATAATCCTCATCTTCATTAACAATCAATTGTACGTCACATTTTTAGTGTTTTTTCATATGTGATCACCCAAAGATAATAAAAACTAGAACAGCCAAAAATTAGCAAATAATAAAAGTTTTAGTACTCCGTATATATTACTTATCCGAGGCAGTGAAGCCAAATATTAAAACCGAAACTTAGGATAATTATTGTTGATGAGAACAGAGATGTTACCTCTATTTTAGCAGGTACTTTTGGGCTTAAAGGATATGAAGTTTATAAGGCATACAGTGTTGAGGAATGTTTGAACAAAGTAAACGAACTAGATGGTAAAGTGGATATTGTTTTCGTAGATGGAAAAATAGCAGCTGATAGAAGTGCAATGTTGATTATCAAAGTAAAAAGGATTAATTCGAATATCAAGATTATGGTTCTTGCAGAAGACGAGACTGATAAAACAAGGGTTTTGGAGTATGGTGCTGATGAATTTGCAGCAAAACCGATTGGCGCTGAAACTATTGTTGATAAAGTGTATAGTGTGTTACTGACAAGAGAACCTAAGTAGTATCCGATTCAATGGGCAAGATAGTAGTTAGTGTAGCGTGTATCTCTG
>WJXE01000445.1 GCA_009665115.1 Nitrosopumilales archaeon | reverse complement strand
GATAAGTGCACTCCATAATAAAAAGCTTCTTGTATCATTTTGAGACAAACCCTCGACGAGAATGGCTGTTCCGCGCTTGATCCATGTTTCTGGTGCATTTTCCAGTCTACCCCTGCTGATACCCTTAGGACAACTGCTTAAAGACTTGGGATTTCCAGCCGACAAGAATAAAATAATTCAGTTTGTTCAACGACAACAAGAACGGCCAACAAACATCTCCGAAGAAAGGAAACAAGATCTATTAAATACGCTGCAGGAGAAGCTCGAGGAAGGAAAACAATATCAAAATGTTTCTCAGGTCACCACAGCTGCAGAGTTAGTTCGACGATAACAGTAGAACTCTAGCATCAGAAATTTGATTATCCTTATGCTGCTGTGTATGCCACTAGAATATGCGTACATAGTATATTTTTCCATTACTCTTGACGTATTGAGTTTAGCTACACCTTTATCGGCTAATAGTTCGGGAATCTTTTTTTTAAATGTCTTAATGTAATGCAAACCTAACCTAAGAGATCAAGCTCATTCAAACCCAGTTTTCATTAGTAAGGCATAATATCTTCAAATGTTAAGTTCAGTTATGGAAGATCAACTAAGTTTAAGAATCACTCCACCGTTGACCCTGTCCTTGTTTGGCTTACCGGGATGCTAAACGCAAATGTAGCAGCTTTACTGTCAGCATTATTCTCAGCCCAAATCTCTCCACCATGAGCATCGACAATGCGTCCCGGTCACAGACTTGGTGCCAAACTTGAGAATAGCCTATCGCTTATCTCTGGCGGTATACCTACACCTGAGTCTATAATACTAACAATAACCTCTTCTTCATTCTTATTTTCAACAGGAGCAGCAGCCTCTGTCGCTTCTCTTCTTCTTTGGATATAGAAATAGCCCCTTGTTTATCTGTGAATTTAATTGCGTTGCTTAAGAGGTTGGAAATAACCTGAAATATTCGAACCTTGTCTGCCTCCACGATGGTAGGTCAGAGTCCTAAGCATAAACATAAGGTCATCTAAGTAAACATAAGGTTTGACATTATACAGGAACAATCATAGTCATCTATCTGCATGGCAAATTAATAATCCTGAAACTGTTTTAATCCTTAGTGTACATTAACCTTGTACATATGGACCAAGCTTATCATTGTAATGAATGCAATGTAGATTTTCACGACAAACGCATAGCAACAGAGCATAGGAATAGTACAGGTCATATATTAAACGTGATAACTAACGAGAAATAAAAGTGCGGTCTGTCGATCCACACAGCATAAAATGCAGTTTCCTTCTACTTAGAGCGAGCAATTACAAACAGTTACAATACCAGTAATGGAGATAGACGCATGAGCACTGGCACCAACAACAGCGAGAACAAGGAACAAGACCGATACAAAAATCTAAAAACAGCAGAGATAATCGCCGAGACATTACTCGATTGGGGAGTCGATACCATATTTGGCTTACCAGGCGATGGAATAAACGGATAGACAGAATAAAATTCGTGCTAGTCAAACATGAAGAGTCAGCAGCTTTTATGGCATGCGCCTATGCAAAATATACAGGCAAGTTAGGAGTGTGTGTTTCAACCTCAGGCCCAGGAGCCATCCATCTTTTAAACGGCCTATATGATGCTAAACTAGATAATGCTCCAGTGGTCGCGATTACTGGGAGAACGTATTCTGATCTAATGGGTTCTGGATATCAACAAGATGTAAACCAGTCTCAACTATTTTCAGATGTCGCGGTTTACAATAACATGATAGTTGCGCCAGAACAAGCTGAAATGGTAGTAGATATAGCATGTAGGACAGCCCTATCTAGTAAAGGCGTAAGCCACTTTACAATTCCTGTAGATATTCAGGAAAAAGTCCTTGAAGGTAAATACTCAAAACACAAAGTACCCGGACATACTTCTGATAGGTTAATTAGCTTTCAGGTTATTCCTGCAGATAAAAAAACAATGGAAGAAGCTGCGGAGATTCTGAATACGGGTAAGAGGGTTGTTATCCTTGTTGGTCAGGGAGCATTAGATGCTGAAAAAGAAGTAATTTCTGTTGCAGAAAAATTGAATGCTCCAATAGTAAAAGCGCTCCTAGGAAAGGCAGCTATCCCAGATAACAGCCAATATAATCTTGGTGTATTGGGTATGTTGGGGACAGAGCCTGCAACCGACGCTATGAATGAAGCAGATACACTACTTATGATAGGTACATCATTTCCGTATATAGAATATCTTCCAAAACCAGGTCAGGCAAGAGGAATTCAGATTGATATAAAGCCTGAGAAGATAGGATTAAGATATCCCGTGGAGCTTGGGTTATTAGGAGACTCTAAGACAATCCTCTCAGCATTACTTCCTTTGCTAAATAAAAAACAGGATGACTTATTTTTAAAGGAAAAGCAGAAAGCAATGGACAAGTGGATAAGTAAATTACGGCAGTTCAGAATCAGTAATAAGACAGAGCGTGACATTGCGGAAAAAGCTGATAGTAGTGCTACTGATATTGGCAAACCTGGTATCAAACCACAGATTATTGCATCCGCCGTTTCTGAAGAATTAGAAGATAATGCGATCATTTCTGTTGACAGTGGAACTAATACATTTTGGGCGGCACGCTACATCAATATTAAAAATGGAATGAAATTTTCATTGTCTGGGACTCTTGCTTCTATGGCGTGTGGTTTGCCGTACGCCATTGCTGCCCAAATAGCATATCCTGAAAGACAATGCGTTGCCTTTGTTGGTGACGGTGGATTCATGATGCTGATGGCGGAATTTTCTACTGCAGTACAGTATAAGCT
>WJXE01000444.1 GCA_009665115.1 Nitrosopumilales archaeon | reverse complement strand
ATCTAACATGGCTGATAACGGAACATTGCTAATATTTTTGGTACCATGAAGTGCAGTCAACAATCCTGTGAATACACTTTTTCCGTTAGCACCGTACCCATGTAGTATCGTTATTATTTCAAACGGATTATCACGATAGAAGGTGTATGCCATTAATTCAATTGCTGTCGTAATTTCCGAAGGATGTAAAACTTCATGAAGAAACTTGCCAAACAATTTTGGCCTTGCATTGGGATTATATATTATTGGCACGATATTCCTTGTAGGGAAGAGATGATTTGTATGTCTTGCACGAATCCATGTGTATAGTGTAATTTGGATAATTGCCATAATGACTTCCATGATAGGAATGTTTTTGATTGCAAACCCAAATACCGCGAATGCAAGTAGTTGTAGTCAACAGGCGGCGATTAACGGCGCACAAGAACAAAGTGTATCTTCACAGGGAAGTTGTTCGATCTTATCTAGTGCTCAAGGAAACCCGGTACAAGCAGCTGGGGTATTCGATACACACAAGAAAGGATCTTCTTGTACTAGCACTGCAATAAGTCATGCGGGCCAAACATTTACCATTGGTTCTCGAAGATGTAGTTCCCACTCCCCATAAGTGGTCACTTTATTCCCAACAACTAGTTTAACAAGAACCAACATAATCCAAATTTTCTTAGGTTAGAATGGGAAAGCCATAGCTGCGGATGCATTTCCACAATATATGACTATTGTAGTACGAGACAGAAACGTCTGCAGATTTAGTGCTAAAGAAAATGGCTGAGAATAATGCCTGATGCTAAGGGAGCAACCCTTTGCTTTAGTATACCAATCGTCGAACATCGCAGTCCAAAGGATTGAATATGTCAATAGCAATTTAAGAAAAAGAATATTAGATCATTGGGGAAGAGCCGTCTTTAAAATTCTTGATATTGTTAGTGTTGCAACGTATACTCAGACGCTGTGGTAGAACAGCAGGATGCGGAGGAACTTGAGATACATCGAGAACTCAATAACCAGCAGAAATTTAACAAGGACGGTAGTAGCAAAAGAAACGACACACGTACTACTTACCGGACCTCCAGTAAGTACATAAGAAAATAGAGCTAGACTGTAAGTTAAAACACAAACACATTGACAGTCGTTCTGGAGAATCTGCTCGGGCATCTGAGAACGTAGCTGCTGGAAATAGATGATATCACAAAAGCCCCTCCTTATTATTGTGCTATTATAATTTTGATTATTCAACAATCGCATTTGATATGAAGTAGTTACAGAATATTATCGAGTAATAGCTGTCCTTACTATGCTTATGAAATCATCAAGTGCAACTGGCTTTTTTATAATATCATTTGTGGTCTTTACATCAGGCAATATACTTGTAAGCTCTGGTACTGCATCCAGAGCAGATACAAAAAGTATTTTGATATTTCTATTAATTGCCTTCAATCTATAATACAGCTGCAACCCATTAAGGCCAGGCATTCTTATATCTAAAATAGCCAAATTATAATGAGAGGGCTTTGACTTGGCATAGTATGTCAATGCTTCCATAGGGTCTACAAATGCTTCGAC
>WJXE01000443.1 GCA_009665115.1 Nitrosopumilales archaeon | reverse complement strand
GTGTAATTGGCAATGCCATATTTCTTGGCTATATTATTGCTCTCACTGTAAATCTATCTGTGCTATCTACTTCAAGAGGCATCGAAATGTTTGCAGTCATAGTTGCTTATCCTATCTTGGACGCAACTCTGATGATTCCCGCAATCGTAATTCTTGTAGAATTTCGAAAAGAACCAGTATGGTTCATTCCTTGGGTATGCGAATCTTTAGGTATTTTTTTAATCGTTGTATCAGACAGCTGGTTTGCACTTATTGTTCTAACATCTTTAGTAGAACAATTATGGTTATCGGCACTGTTTTTTGCGGCTCATTTCCTTGTCATGGCCGCAGGCCTATTATGGTATATCAAAATGCTAATCCCTTCCGCCACCACCACACACGAGGTCCATCACTCAAAAGAAGTGCTGACGACGATAGCGCAAACGAGCTTGACCAAAAAAGGGTCTGCTAAAAGAAGAGTTCCAACTATTGTAGTTGCTGTTGCCGCATTGGCCGCTATAGTACTAATCGGCATTCTAGTCTATCCGTCCTCTCCATTACTCGCATTGTTTGCTAACACGAATTCTGAAGTAATAGCACCCATCAACAGTAATGGAAAACAAAGCGTAGCATTAGGTGCTCTTCTTCCACTAACCGGTGCCTCATCATCTCTGGGCGAATCTGAAGATGCAGCCATAAAGATTGCAATTAAAGATGTAAATGAATATTTTTCCAAAAGCAACTCAAATACTAGAGTTGGGCTCATCATAGAGGATACGCAAACAAACCCGGCAATTAGCCTTGAAAAGCTCAAGGACTTGGCAGCAAAAGGTGTAAGAATAGTCATTGGTCCGGGAACCAGCGCAGAGTTACAAGAAGTGAAAGATTATGCTGATAAAAACGGAATTTTACTGGTTAGTCCATCTAGTACGGCACCCTCTCTTGCTGTTCCAGGAGATAATATATTTCGATTTGTCCCTGACGATACCCATCAAGCTCAAGCCATATCTAAAAAGATGTGGCAAGACGGAGTACGAGTAGTTGTCCCAATGTGGAGAACCGATGTGTATGGCGATGATCTCCTTAATTCCACAAAATACTATTTCAAGATGCTAGGTGGTAGAGTGGTGGATGGTGTCGGGTATATACCTCGCACAGGTGACTTCTCTGCAAGCCTTAATAGGATAAATTTTATGATTTGGGATCAAGATTTGAGATCATTGAGCTTGAAGATTAGCCAGGCAGTAGCTCAGTATGGAGCTGATAAAGTAGGAGTATATCTTGTATCTTTTGACGAAGTAGTACCAATTTTCATTGAAGCACAAAACGAGCCTGTGTTATCCATGGTAAAGTGGTATGGCAGCGACGGCTCTGCTCTGAACGATAAGCTTGTAAGGAATATAGAAGCTGCCATGTTCGCAGCAAAAACAGGTTTCGTCAACCCGATATATGGAGTAGATAATAATAATAGCTACAAATTTAAACTCATAGACAATCAGATTCAAAAGACGATAGGGAGGGTTCCGAGATCTTATGCAGAAGTCGCTTACGACTCGTTTTGGGTAGCGGCTCTAACAGAAAACTCTACTGGAGGTACTAA
>WJXE01000442.1 GCA_009665115.1 Nitrosopumilales archaeon | reverse complement strand
GAGCAAGCACACCGATGACACCTTCTGCATGAACAGCGAAAAGGCTGGCTGGATCTATCTCCGGGAGAAACGCCTCAGTTTCGTGAGGCTTATGCTATATTTTGTGTGAGTAGACTAGTCGCAGCTCAGTTACGGACCTTTAGTGTCTGTTCGACTTTGCATGTGTGCTGATAGTTTTATTTGAATTTGGGATTTTGAGGCGGCTCCTACAAAACCGTCTACTGCTGAACCATCTTTGAATATAGTTATTGTAGGTATGCTTTGTATACCGAAGGCGGCGGCGGTTAACGGGTTCTCTTCAACATTTACTTTTCCAAATACGACCTTTCCTGCATGCTCGCTAGCAAGCTGTTCTATTACAGGTGAGACCATTCTACACGGACCGCACCAGGCAGCCCAGAAGTCTACGACTAAAAGAGGATATCGAGTAACTGCTTGTGAGAAATTCGAATCTGTTAATTCTACCGGAGTAGAGATAACTACATGATTTCGCGTTTCGTTAATTCTTCTAGCACTTAATAGCTCGCTCCTTTTTCTGGCTAGAATTTCTTCAAGCTCTTTATCCTCATTTTGCACGCTTTTGTTATCACTGAGTGCAATGATGTTGTACCCGAAGCTATTAAACGTATAACATGGTCATCTATCAGTACGATGCCAACGTCTTCTAGAAGAGATCCCCCAAACTAGATCTTTTTTGCAACGAGATTTTCCTTGGCTCGTACAACGTATCTTGGTCTTCCTGATTGTTGTTAAAACATACATGTCTGCTAAGTTTTGAATTCCTTGCCAATCGAGAGCAGCCAAATAGAACGATTCAATCAACAACAATCAGTTGACTAGAGATGAAAGAGCTCGTGGCTCCTGAAGTCGAAAAAAATGCACTATTCTTAGACCCTTTACGAATTAACTATGACTACCGTGTACTATCATGATTCCACTATGACAAGCGGGAAAAAGGTGTTTTTGAAATGTTTCTTCGAAAACTTCCACAAAATAGATCTTATTTGATGGGAGCTGGGCTGGAACAGATGATACAATATCTGCTGCGTTTAGAATTTAATGACACACAGTTTCATGCCCTTTAACAACACTCTATATGGAAAATCTAACTTTTATTCTGTGGTAATTATAGTTCGAGCACCTTCATTATCTCAGAAATCGAATTGAAATAGATTCAGTGAGCCCGCGTGAAACTAGTTCGATCGAAGACGTGAGTATATTCCTATTCAAAAACTCAAGTCAAAATATTATGTTACCAATTAACAGTAATCGGTACAATTAACATTTTTGGACAACTCCTTAAACTGTCTTGCCAAATTCTCGATATCCGTATAATCCAATGTGTCCCATCAGAATGTTGTCTATGGCTGTTACCACACTGACCACCATCAACAAATTGGATTGTCTTAGGCCAATTGGATATAGTGCGGCGTTAGCACAATAATTCCTTTTCCTAGCAAGTTCCACCCAATGGTTCAATTTTACAACTCATAAATTGGTTTTGACGTTGAATGAGCTATCATAACGAAGATATTTTCATATAATCTTGAAGCAGGAGCCAGGAAATGGCAGCCAGGACTA
>WJXE01000441.1 GCA_009665115.1 Nitrosopumilales archaeon | reverse complement strand
CCTTAATATCTGGCCGCTCGCATCGACCATCGACATAAATCCAATATTTCCTATGGGAATGAGTTGCCATAGGATTCAGGTTCGTTCATCATTACAGGGCCCATCATCATTACAGGGCCCATCATCATTCCCATTCCAGGAATCATCATCATTGTCGGGCTCATAGCCGTCATCACTGCACCATCACGAATCATATCCATCATGGATAGTTGATGAGACGACAGGACTTTGCCGTTTCCAACATCTACTGTAACGTAATGGAAGTTAGAGTGGCTATCTGTTACCAATATTGTATATACTAGAAATCCATGGACTATCCCAAGGCGAGCTAATACCGCATGTGCATTAGTACCGACAGACTTTTCTGCAGTCGCAGTAGCATTCGGAAGACTAATGTGTATTTGTGATGCTGTTACTTTAGATATTGTAGATACAATTGGTATAGAACCGGTGATATTTGATCCCCCAGAATAGCCTATACTCATATTAGAGCCAATAGTTTGATTTTGGCCACTACTACCTCCAATAATACTGCCAGTCATGTTGCTGTTCGCCTGAGCGTTTGCGTCGTGTATGGATGCAATAGGCGCTGTTGATAAGTTGATACTAACTAATATGACCGCACCTATTACCAACAAAACTACATTCTTTGTTGTTTTTGTATTCATATCTCGAGTGTTCTACAAGTGTTAGATATATTAACAGTCGGGCGACAATATATGAATTGTATTTGCATTAAACACAATAAATTAGCAACTATCGCATGAAATTCTATAGTCATTTTTTTTGTCTTCTTGGAATCTCATGCCGGCGTTGATGGAAGATGTCATGATAACAGTAGTATTATCTGTGATTTTATTGCCTCTATTGTATAATAGATTATCTCTACTCCCTACTTCTGACTTTTCTTCCTTCTCTTTACTTATTGGTAGTCATATTGGCTCCGCAGCCATTTCAGAACCAGCATAATTTCTTTTACCCATAACCACAATACTAGAAGGCGTTAGTTAGCCAAGTATTTTTAGGCCTGCTCACTGACATTACGATCCTGTTCTTCAGTTGTAAATATTTAGAAAGATCGTAATAGTGTTCAAGACAGATATTTTATTTCTTCCTTTCATACACCTTGGTGACTGAAATGGGGTGCCACAAAACGAAACTAATTCCGTACCAAAGAGCAGAACAAAAGAAATGTATCAGGAAGTATGAATAAAACCTTAGTAGCCTCACACTAACTTCTGCACATATTATCATCATGCGCTGGGATTACCACCCGTAATGCTATGCTTCACCATAACATATGCAAGAGATGGATTTGTACTTACTACACCATGTGGTAACATAAGTACATACAATTGTCATCGATTTCCATCGTAGACCAAAATATGAACGTCGTAACTATTAAAAGTGCTTACACTCGTTTGATACCAGCTAATTTCTCTGTCAGCGCGTAGCTAGCATTCCTTTTTTTGATTTTAAATATTTGAAAATTATGATCAACGTCATTGCTCTTAAATTTCCTTCTAGTTTGTGACCAGTCAAGAACAAACCAATTGCCATTAACCATAGAGTGATTCCAGTAAT
>WJXE01000045.1 GCA_009665115.1 Nitrosopumilales archaeon | reverse complement strand
GACGTAAGGGTACCGAGTACTTGGCCTATTTGAGTTCATAGAGTGCAATGGATAATTTAAATACGATGTTTTCGTTGGTTTTTTCTGCTATAGGTATTATGTACTTCTGAGTTTCTTCCTTATATCGCAGGATCTTATTCTTGTGAACGGCATTTTTTAGAGCTCTAACGTTTTCAAGCCTATCTGCTAGGATCAAATATCGAATAAGTACAGAGCTGTTTGCGATATTGTAAAAGTATTTGTCCAGCGTTTTTTCTCTTTCTTCATTTCCTATTATAGGCATTGCAACAAGATGAACTATGTCATGTATGACTTCACCGAAATCATTCTTCAATTCACCATTACCTTTGAGTGTCGTATCGTGAAGAAGAGCCGCACATACAAGGTCTGCATTGTATATACGCAGCTCTTCCGTAATAACTAGAGCCACCTTCAATGGATGATTGATATATGGTTCGATCTTGTTTTCATCTCTGAACTCTCCGACATGAGTCTTAAGCGCAATTCCAAATGCTCTAGTTATTTTGATTAAATCATCGGTCGAACTCTCAAAAGGTTTTATCAATCGTACAAATCCCCGTTTAGTAAAGTCGGTGAGATTTGATTTCATCATATCCGTCCAAAGAGCCTAATGCGTATATATCGTGCTTTGACTAAAAGTATTGTGTGTTTTGCCATAATTTGTTCGAATTTCAGGTACTGATTTAAGAGAAAGACAGAAGATTGCACAACATAATTGGTTCTGAAGGGAGTGACTGCTTCTTTGTAATATCATGTTAATCTAGAGGTGGTACCTCAGGAGTGTATCTTATTGATTACATCATTCCAGCAATGCGCTACTATCGTTCGAGTTCTCGTCGCTTTCCTCAGATGGAGATACCGTCGAGGTTGTTATAGTCTCATCCTCGTCGCGCTCGTCCACGGTTGAACCGAAGGCTGTGACCTCTTGACTTTCGTAAATTCTCGTCGTAGGCCCTGACGATGATTGTGTACCCTCTAATCCAGTCGGTCGCTCCTTACGTGAGACCGTTCTACTACCCCGGGTGGATTTCTTTGGCCGTCGGGAAATTTTTTTTGTACGAGTGACACTGGCGCCCCTA
Organism: Nitrosopumilales archaeon; assembly: GCA_009665115.1. Lineage (GTDB taxonomy): Archaea > Thermoproteota > Nitrososphaeria > Nitrososphaerales > Nitrososphaeraceae > Nitrosopolaris. Next base: position 9,308 of record WJXE01000045.1, on the reverse strand, counting down.
TTGCTTGGCTTTCTCGTACTTTGTGCTTTAGATACCTTCCTCTTCGGAGTGGCTCTAGACCTCTTAGCTGATGTTGTCTGCTTTCCCTTCTTTTTTCCCTTGGGTTTCGTTTTAGTTGCCATATAATTACCAGTAGATAATACAAAGATAAATACTTATTAAATTTTAACTCTTCTTTACAAGTAGATAATGATGATTTGACATACACACTAAGTACCATGCCGTGTGTTTGTATGGGGTCTTTATCAATAATATTATGAATTTTATAACCTACTACGTTATATTGGTAAATTTGGATAGCCGGCGGCGCAACACGGAACCATTATTCATGAATCACACCTATGGGGATATTTTTCGCGATGTCTTTACACATAGTGGTAGAGCTATCCATTCCAGAATGGAATAAAGAAAGTAGTACAGCAGCTGTTGCCTAGACACAACTCCTTGGATTACGGAGTTGTGTTACATAGACAATCAGAGACTAGTACAAAATGCAGCTGCATAAAAACAAGTGCTGGTTATGTGTCATCTTTGAAGGAAATTTAGAACGAGTGTATTGGGGAAGACAATTAGATGGGGCTCAGAACATGAAAAAATGCTATATTTTCTAATTGTCAAAAGTGATATGCCGCAATTTCGAAGTTGATTCGTTCCCCTCACTATATGAGACCTACTAATTTAGCATATCATTTTTTCCTTGTTACATTTATCTGTACACAAAAACTCAATTATCTCTTACAAACACAAAATATCAAATGACAACTAGTCATCTCGTTTCAGGTGCTATAAACTGGGATAAAACAATATTTGTGCAAAAATTTCCGGATGTAGGAGAAGAAGTTCAGGTTGAACGAGTTATTAATTTTCCAGGAGGAAAAGGAGCAAATGTTGCAGTCTCATCAGCTAGGATTCTTGGCAGGGACAAAGTAGCATTATTTGGTGCCTTAGGTTCAGATTTTATAGCAAATAAACATTTAGAGATCTTAAGAAAAGATGGGATCATAATCGATCTTATTCAATTTACTAAAGAAGCTTCCTCTGGTCAAGCATATATCATCGTTGATTCGTATGGTAGAAATTCTATAATGACCTTCAAACAGGCAAACGACACACTGGCTGACAGAATGGTTGGGACCAAAAACATGTTAAACACAATCAGGAGTTCCTCACTCGTAACCGTTATTGACCCGCCATTATCTGTTGCTAAAAAATTAATATTTCAGTCAGCAGCAAGCCAGAAAATAACAGTATGGGCTCCAGGAATGCTATCTTCAATTGGAGTAAAAAATGTTATGGAGACTATTAGGTATGTTAATTATCTGGTTCTAAATGCGTCTGAATGCTCGTTGCTGTTAGGTAATTCCGATCCTGTGGCGGCTTGTCGAACGCTTGCCACCAAGAATAAGAATATGCAAGTAATAATAACCAGAGGAGAGAAAGGTTGTATTTTTGGAAAAAATGACGATATCATATCAATACCGACTGCAAATGTGGTTGGAAAGGGTTTTAAAGTGACGAACACCGTTGGCGCAGGAGATGCTTTTCTTGGAACGTTTTGTGCGATGAAAATTTTAGGCAAAGACAATTTTGAATCATTATTCCTGGCAAATGTAGCAGGCTCTATTAAAACAACGAAAGAAGAAACTAGAGGAAGTCCTACCCTCGACGAACTTATTGAGTTTAGTAGATCTATTAAGGCAAAATACAAAAAATTAGAATGAGTATGCTGTGGACTGTATGTTCGTAGGAATACAGTAAAATGTGCTGATCAGCCATAGTACACAGCCATAGTACAACTGCATCCATCTCACATCAGAAAACTGACAAATGGTCAAGGGCACATTGAGGTCGGACTTACGAGGTACAGAAACCAACATTCCATTCTAGACTGTAGCATAAACCATAAAATTATGGATAAATTTGTTCGCCAGTATATCTATCTATAATTTTAATTGCTTTTGTAGGGCAAGTTTGGGCCGCGGCGAGTATTGATTCGAAGTTTGCCCCAGTCTCAGACTCTACTCTTACCTTTGGATTTATTCTCTTGTTTTTGTCTAAAACGAACACCTTGGGCGCAAGAGTTTCACAACTGCCAAATGCCAAGCAAAGTGAAGGTTCAATAGTGATCTGGAATCGACCTTTTGGAGTATCCAAAAAGTTTGAAGCTATTGATTGCATTTGAGTATATTTCTTTTTGAAGTCATATTGTTTATCGGACGTATCATAATTCCTACTATTGCTCTCGTAATTAGAGTAAATCTGATTTGTTTCCGAAACCTTATGCTGCACATTAGAGCGGATCTCCTCTTCGTCCCATTCCGTTTCGAAGTCTGTCTTATCATACTTGCGCTTCTTATCATCGTCGGAAAGAATTTCGAAAGCAGCATTGATTTTTTTGATCATACTCTCAGCATGAGAGGAATTGTTTCTGTCAGGATGGTACTTTCTTGCCAATCGTCTATACGCCCTCTTCAGCTCGAGATATGTGGCCTGCTCAGAAACACCTAGAATTGCATAATAGCCACTACTGTCCAACAACCTCAAAAGCGTGGCAGGAATACTTATCTCTTTAGAAATTAAAATACCCTCAAGTCCGTATTATCTGAATACCGACTTCGCATTTTCTTAATAACTTGAAATTATTCTGTACGTGGCTTACTACATGTAAAGGAGCTTTACTGTTTCTGTGTATTAACCAGACGAAACCAGAATCAGAGAGTTCTGCCATCTGTAGTACTTGACTATATTTGAACTACCATCAGATAAATTAATTTGGGCTCGAACGAAGGTCACCATGATTATTATTATTCCCTTTTAATACAGGGAAAAATTTTCTACTTCTTGCAATTGGATACTACCGGTCGAAGTCATGATAATACACCTTTGCCATTATTTGACGCATGCTGGAATCGCGAAGATACCTATGTTCATGTGAGGAGAACAATCAGAAGGTAAGACTAATCAGACTAGCACACCTATGATACCTATGAGCCATACTCGCGATATAGGTCTTTGTTAACCTTTTTACTCCGCGATTAATAGACTTCAGAATCTTCCTTTTTTGTATCTCTGATTGTTTATCAAAAATGAAGGGTCCGGTTGTCTAAATCAATGGTCCTATGCAGGAATACCAATATGTAACTGTGGAAATGTTTCAAATTATGTCGCTGGTCATCCTAACTTTGAGAGGAATCATAAACAGGATGTCCAAGCCAAATCTAAACCTCGAACAATACTGGTATTTTTAATTAGTAGCACCTCAAATTCTGCGTTGTATGTAGTGGATCTTATTGGACTATAAACGAACACCAGCAGAATACCAATTTCCACGAGGTGCCTCTTCAATCACTATTATAACCTCTTTTTTCTGTACTTTCAGTATTCTTGTTACATCTTCAGTAATTGCTTCTGCCAGACGGTCCTTTTCTATTTGTGTTCTACCACCAAACATTGATACTGTAACTATTGGCATATTGATGAGATAACTATGAAAAGCGATGAATAAGACCTTTTCCTGTCCGTCTCACCAGGTTTGAAGTCGTCCGGGTCCTGCAAATACAAAATCGAGTAGATCTCTAAAATTAGTGGGAGCTACTCAACGCGATCACGATATCTATATTGCGTGGTCAACACCGCACTTAAACTTGTAAAATGCCCCTTTCGCAATTACGAGCATATCCTGTAAATCAAATAACCACATTCTATTCTGTGGAATTGCAAATCGGCTATCATCATGAATACATCCGAGCCAGTATTTTGGAGCGCCTCGGTTTGTAACCCTTTTAGACACCTCTTTCCTCGGGTTCAGAAGTATGAAACTTGTCCAAATACATTTCACCTATCATGCGTTCACTGGCTTAATCTTTCGGAAGAAAAGCTTTTAGTATTACATCTTTTTATAGCAAAACATGAAACGCGTAGAAGCCATTATCAGTAACGAGAAGGTTTTAGAATTAAATGAAGCGTTGAAAAAGGCCGGAGTGGGTGGTTGCACTATTTTCGAATCAAGGGGCCGGGGCAAAGGTGCAAAGCCGGTGGTGGAAAGTAGTAGGGGGACAGCAAGATATGTCTCTGAATTCTCAGTTAGAGCCAATGTACTTACGGTTGTTGAAGATTCTGAAGTCGAAAAGGTGGTGAACACGATACTAGCCACGGTGAGCACAGGTTCCGCCGGGGATGGCAAGATCTTCATATCGCCTGTCACAGACGCAGTTGACATAGGAACAAAAAAACATGGAGAAGCTGCCGTTAGGTCTGCATGATAACTAGCTGATTAGGTTTTAAAGAATTTCTTTGTTTCTCCGAGCGCTAACATTCCAAGCGATGCGATTTCTAAAACGATAGGTAGATCGCAGACGACCTTACCTATGGCCAGGCAGCAACGATGAGGCAATGTCTTTACTATTGATCTGACCGTATCGTTATCAGCTAAAGATACTTTTGATATTTTGTCCAAGTCTACGTCATTCGTAAAGTTGAACAAAAATATGTTGTCTGCTTGTCGGTAAATTCCGTCGCCAATAGCATCCGGCTGGTTCGTGATAAAAGTTGGATAGATTCCAAAATGTCTCATCCTAGTTATGATATCCTCCCAATATGTTTCCCGAATATACAAATGGGCTTCTTCTGCAAACAGAAAGATCGGAGGAATTATTTCCTTCTCTAGCAAGTCAACCAACTTATTTAGGACCAACTCTACCACCATGCGTCTCACCAAGGGGATTATCTTGGCCATGCTCACCACGATTACCGCGCCTTTATTTTTATTTGAAAAAATATTTTCGAATTTAAGTCCATCTGCACGATTTTGTAAAAATAATCGAGATGCCTGCAGTACGTGGAACCTTGAAACCAGCGCATCGCGCACTAGCTCGTTAATATTCCATGTATTGATCGCGTTGCCGAAAGCTTCGATCTCTAGGTTATCCCTGTTTTCAAGCCAATCCCAGATTCGGAAGAATTCTCGCATTGATGCAGCTGGAGTGTCGAGCGCATTCTTGAGTACATTGGAGATAGCCGCCTTGCCACAATATGCGAGAGAGAAACTTAATCCCTTTCCCGATTGCAGTATCTTGACCTGATTTGCTAGCGAAGAGGGAGATCCATCATAGTTGGTTGCTATTCCGCCGTACTCATCATTCAAATCAAATACAATCACAAAAGCGCCGTGCTGCACGAGTGTCTTTATAAGAATCTTTGAAAGATGTGATTTGCCAGATTCCTTTTTACCGGTAACAATATTTAGTTTGCCGTCAAGATCCTCAGCATATATTTCAAAATCTTCGTTATCTCCTCTGGTTCTGCCAAGTTTAATAGGAAAGATTCCCGTCCTTCCGAGAGACTCATTCAATTCAGCGATGCTTAAGCGCCTTAGTTTGGAATATACCCTTGATGGGATCCACGTCACATCGCTTGATATTTTGCCTGATGCATCTATAGTTCCGCGTATTTTAGTGCGGAATAACCTCGCATCTCGGATCATTCTTGATAGGTTTGCGATGTTAAGCGGGTCGTGTAGATTTTCAGTACTTGATGCAGTTATTACTTCATCCCTGACAATATCTTCAATCAACGACTGGGACGAAAGATACTCCTCATCATAAATCTGAACTATCATTTTTCTGTTCAACTTTCCGTCTTCGATCAAGAGATAGTCACCCTTGCTGACAGCGTCACCTTTCATTGCCAATATTACAAGTTCATTGCTATTTTTTGTTAGGACTTTCATGCCGGAATAGACCCTAGCAGAGTTTTACGGATATCTTCTGACGGCAGCTCAGTCACATCATAGTTGCTCAAGAGGTGGCCTCTAAGACACGCGATCTCTGTATTACTAAATGTTGAGACATGGTGTGCAAGCCTTAATGTTTCAGGATAGCCTCCAGCCATTGAATCATTTGTTAGTAATTTACCAATTGAGTTGTCTATATCGCCCTCGGGACAAACAATATCTGCACGCAGGATAGGACTATTGTTATTTCCAAGCTTTACAAGGAGGTTATTTCCTATAGTGCTTCTGCTGAGGCTCTGGATAATCATTTCAATGTCCATATACGCTGCCTCATTGATATTTGTGAGAGGTGCCGAGACCTTATCTAGAAGCTTAAAGGATGTGCTTTTGCTGATTCCCAACAATACGTTCTTACGAACAGAACAATTCTCCGCTACCGTTGTAATGCTTTGGTTTTTATTCTCAAAGGGCGACGACTTTAATGCTCCGTCAACAACGATTATAGATTTTATAAAATGATTTGAAAGCTTTATCTGTATAGCCCGTTCAACTCGTAACCTAATCAGTCTTCTAGCCGATTCTCCATCAAAAAGAACCAACTTTGCGAGTCTGTGGTCAAGTTCGGAGGTCTTAATAGTCTCCTTGTTTAAATAAACCAAGATGGGACCTATTTTGAAGTGCATGATTGCCTGACCGTTAATTGCGAATGCAATCCCACTTTTTACGGCGTACAGAGAACCGTCTTCAGTTTCGGCTATCCTGATGCTGCTGGAATCGACTGCGGCTACTAGTGCAGCCTCATTAACTGGCCGGATCGGCTTTATCGTTTTTTCACAACCTGGATTACATCTGAGCCCCCATCCTCCGAGTGGTACATGATTTTTCTCGTAACTGCTAAAGACAATCTTTTTCCCGTCAAGAACATTCTGTAACTTCAACGACAGGCTTCCTCCTATTGACTGGTCCAAACTACGTTGAAATTCATTGAAGTCAATCTCGGCCGAATTCAATTGTATATTCATGTTGTGCAACAATATAACACGGATAGTTATTAATGTTGTGCAACATGCACAAGATGGGCTTGTTCAGCAACAAGTTTATGTGATAGAAATTTCACCGTTTTATATCACCGTTAATGAATGAATCACCACCTTCATCGGATGAAGTTAGAATTAGATTAAAGCACCGCGACTGGGAGGTGGAAATCAGCTGTATTGAGAAAAAAGTGAAAGAGGTGGTTGAAAATGTGCTGTCAGGGATCGATACTTCAGTTAGCATCAACTCGGAATTCAGTAATCAAATTGCAGAATTAAGAAGGCAGATTGATACTCTAACTGAGCAGGTCCATTCAAATGTTATCATTCAAAGACAGATGACAAATCCAGTCACTCTGCAAAACAAGATGGCACAAAGGGGGGGGATAACATGTAGAGGCCTCCTCCAATCACTTTTTGCCGAAGGATATTTTGGAACTGAAAAACCACTAGGGGAGGTTCATGAGGAGCTGTCAAGGCGTGGTTTTAATTACGATAGGACTGCGGTTTCTCATTCACTTACGGACATGGTAAGGGAAAATATTCTTACCAGAAAAGGAACAATGAGAAATTATCAGTACATCCAGAGAAAGCCGCCTTCTGAATCGCCGTTACAATAAGATTGGTCTAACCTTTTACCCTTTTAGCGAGCATTGAGTTCAACCAGTGAATACCAGAAGTAGTAATTTTATAGGTGGAAGATTCATTTCCATCTGCTGTGCTGTCCCTTAGCACGTGTCCTGCCTTAACCAATTCCGAGAGCCTCGAGCTGACAGACTTTGGATTCAACGTCGTTACAAATTGAATTTCAGACAATTGCCTTGCATCATTAGACAGCTTCCCAAGATCCTTTGCAATTTTTGCTGCTACCAAGTGCAGCGCAACATTCTCTTTGTCAGACAATTTTTTCATCCCAAATTCTTCGTGCTCTAGGATTACTCGTGGACCTTCTGGGGTTATTTTAATAAAGTTCGAAAATAGATCAATAAGCTCGGTAACTGCATAACTTAACGAAATTTTCCTAGCCAAATCGATCGTGGGAACTTGTTTTGTCATGAAGTTAATGACAGAGGTCAAGACCGACTCGGGAGAACCGTTAAACTGTACCTTTACCTCTCCGACAGTTATCGAGACATTCACATTAGTACTATTCTCAGTGCTAGGAGTATTATTAAGCATCTTTATGCTCCACTCAAATGATATTGCTTTGGCTCATGATCATTTATCATGTCAGGTATCTCCCTAATCACAGGAGGGAATACATTTTGTTGATTTGAGAAAAAAGGTCGAAAACCTTTATGTCTAACACTTACTTTTTGTGTACGGCCGATAATGGCTGTCCATCTTAATATCCTAAAATGTTCAACGCAGCTCATATTTGATAAACCGATCGTCTGTATAATTTTCTATATTATATAATAAGATATTGTCGTCTCAACTACATTATTCTACGTGTGCGAAGGCATGCGTAATTGTCAACAACACACAAAGCAGTAGTGCCGCAGCACCCAAGCCACTCCTGAAGATCTTTTCATCCTGATGCCGTCGCGGCAGCTGGCAGCTGGTTCCAATCAATTAGTGAAGGTTTCTGATTCAAATATGTACCTAATGCAATTGTGATCTTTCAGGAGGATTTTCAATTGCTTGTTTCTTATCGTCTACCGTTGTGAAGAGGCCACATTATATTCCAAAAAATTAGGTATGTAAAATGAATTTAGCGAATCATGAGATGTCTAGAGTAAGAGTTGGAGGCTGAAAGAGTCGAGGAAAATCAAGAGTATTATCTATCGATAGCGCGTCTACAATCATAAATGTAAATATTATGAGACGAGAGGCATTAATACTAGAATAGAAGTTAGCATTATCCACAAAGAATTTTTATTCTCTTGGGTACATCTTTTCTAGTGACGGAAAACTCTACCAGGCATATCGACACTCTCAGACAAATGGAGGCTCTCAAACGTGAACATCAGATACGCTGCAGTCATTATGAGCTCCAATTTTCCTTCAAGGGGGGATATATTAACTGTACAATTTGTGGAAAAACCTGGTCATTTCTTGAAAACCGAGGTTTTTCAAACATCCTACAGATCTACAGAGCTGATAAGGAATAGCAAGCCAAGTACTCGACCAGATACGTATTGTTTGCAGTTTGCACTCACAATCGTGGTTTTAGTAATGTACGCTCTCTTTAAACGGGGTTAGTTCCAATATTAAGATAATTATTATCACATTTGCAATTGATGCTTGTACTTGCAGATACCGTTAGGCTGTTAGCTGAATTAGCCCTAAAGAAGAACAATACATAAAAAGTGGCCGACATTTATCGAGAACTCAGAAACCGGCAGTATCTGTTATCGTAGTAAATACTATGAGACGCATGAACCTCATTTGGAGAAAAAGCCTGAGAGAAAATAGTACTGTATAACAACGGTCGCGAGTGCTAGCACAGAGCTATATATTGCCAATTTGAGTATTTTTTTGGCAATCTCTTTTTCCGAGAGAGGACCGTCTGCCAAGATTAATCTCAATAGCGTTGTAGG
>WJXE01000440.1 GCA_009665115.1 Nitrosopumilales archaeon | reverse complement strand
CTGCTACATTAACCCATCTAAACGCAGTCTCTGAAATTCAGGCGCAAATGGGACCTCATATACCACTAATAATTAACAATTGGTCTAAGCTCATACGAAAGCTAGAACGCAGGCTTATGTTGTTCGTATCGTGGTCGTATACCCTTCTTCTGATTGCGAAATCACCCAAGCATAAACACGGCTGAGATCATCTTGACAGATATTGTGTGCAACTTGCTGTCAGTTTATTTTTGTTCTACCTATCATATACCTCACTTGTTTAGCAACACTTAGGAACATGGTTTGTTATCAGCTTAACTCACACCCATGGCTTGAATTAATATTACTCATTCTCTCATCTCTAGTAGCTTGTCATGAGGACGTTTACATCCGAAATATTATGCGTTGGAGATGAATTGCTTTCAGGTATAACGATCAACACGAACGCTTATTGGATATCTCAGAAAATTACAGAAGCTGGCGGATCTGTGAGAAGGATAACTGCAATCAGAGATGATGTGAATGAAATATCTTTGGGAGTAAGAGATTCTATTTCTCGAAAACCAGACTGGTTAATTCTCTCTGGCGGCCTTGGTCCTACTTATGACGACAAAACTATGCAAGGTGTTGCCAGCGGTTTAAGCTTGGAACTCGCTCTTGACAAGACAGCACTAGACATGTTGAAAAAGAGTTATGCACGACATTCATTGAGTTATGAACTAAATGACATTCGCTTAAAGATGGCAAAGATTCCGATAGGATCAAATCCAATTCAAAACCCTGTTGGCAGCGCCCCATCTGTGCTAATTGAGAGCGGTGAGACCAAAATTGTATGTCTTCCAGGGGTGCCTGAGGAGATGAAAGCAATATTTTTAGAAAGTATACTTCCTCAAATGAAGAAAATTATTGGAGATTTCCATATTGTCGAATCAAGATACGAAACAATAGGCGTAAGCGAAGCAACGCTCGCGCCTATTCTCTCAGAGATAGTTGAATCAAATCCCCCAGACTCAATTTATCTGAAAACGCATCCACTAGGATATACTAGCGATAGTAATAATAAAAAACCACAAATGCGTGTCCAGATAGTTTCCAAAGGAAAGGATAAGGCTGAAGTCCAGAGCAGATTCAATAATATCTCGAGAATGCTCCTTGAAGAAATATCCAGGTTAAATGGGAAGATAGTTTGAAGTTCAGTTTGATAGTAAATCCAGTAGCTGGAGTATTTTTCACTGAGATGGAGTCGAGAGCATGAATTGGATAGGTTAAAAGCTTGTACAAATTACATTAACGTCACTCACATATTCTATAACAACTGAGTCATTTGGTTTTTTAATAATGCAAGCACTTTTTGTCCCTTCGTTTTTCTGAGGTAGAGAAGGTAAACCGATGTTTTTCGATATATCTAGCAAACTGGTAGCTGTAAATACTATTTGATTTTGAAATTCACTTTATCAACCTTGAATGATACACCTTGTTCGTATAGACCTTTAGAAGTCCTGCGGACTAATCCTTTCTCAACTGCTTTGAGCCTATCTTTATCGTCAATAATATCAACCGGCATATCAACTTCAATTTTTACTTCTAATTCAGCTTTCTTCGAATGGAC
>WJXE01000439.1 GCA_009665115.1 Nitrosopumilales archaeon | reverse complement strand
TAGTTGGTGTGTTGGATCTTTCCTGCCTACCTTCCAATGAAAATCAAGGTTATTCGATAATATAGTGTTCACAATTTTTTTCTTCTGGTCTGCATCCAACTGCAAATTATTTTCTGCTATTTCAATTATGTCAAACCCTAGTTTAGCAGCCTCTTTCACGAATTTATCAAAGGAGTTTTCTAGAATAGTGAGTTCAGTGATGGTACTTCCTGTTGATATCTGTATGTCAAAATCATGATAAAATTTGATTTTCTTTTCTAGAACAGCCTCTGAGATTAAGAGTGGTATAACATTATAGATTTTAACTATATCTATATATGGAGATAATATCTCAAAATTCTCTTTATCTATAGCTTGTAATCTGTCTACAACGGAGGTAAGCCCTTCCTTGCGTGGCTTTTTTGAATCTACTCTATCCTTGTTAAGTTCGTTTAGCAATTAAGTTAAATCGTATATGCCAAAATGACATATATTGAAATTATGAAATATGCAGAAAGTGGTACATTGCCTAGGATGCATTGAATATATTGCACATAGTGTTCCTATATTGCATATTTGAAATCAGTAATATTTGCCCAATAAGATAACTACAATAGTGTCTCCCGCTAGTTATCAGCGACAACAGCAGCAACAACGATTAATTGATAATAATAAGAAGAACAGAATCCTGATCGTAGACGACGATAAGCCAGATGATAACGCTACTTTGAAGCTAGATTTAGAGAGAAATGGGTTTATAGTTAATACATTTACAGATCCTTTAGTTGCATTGGATAATTTCAGAGCTGGTCTATTTGATATGGTCGTGCTAGATAAAAGAATGACGAAAATGAATGTAATTGATCTACATAAGAAGCTTAAAAAAATAGATGATAAAGTTAGAATTTGTATTCTAGGTTCCAGTGAAATGTACTAAAATTCAAGTATGGATACTATCGAGTAGCTTAATGCTTGCTTGGAAGCAAAAAAGCACTATCAATATTGATTCTTATTACATACTAACAATCATCTTAATTTCGGAACACCACAGTCAGTTGATGCATACACACGAAAATTAGAATAGAATTGCGATTTGAAATATTTCCTTAATTTTATACCTGCTGCACCTGTGAGAAAGACGCGGCAGAAGGCTAAGGACAAAGTAGGTGAATTAGATACCACTGCCAATGCACAAACAAACTTTGGTTATACTTTTTTTGTCCCGCCTCCTACGAAGTTCTAGCAGATAGATGAGTATACAGATGGACTACATTTTAGTGCTTTTATATATGCAATAAACGAACATTAGATGCAGAAAGTTATCATGAAATTTGATTAAAGCACATTTTCAACATGATTGAACTGTCATAACATCACTTCTGAATCAACGGGTGTCAACTTTGTCGTAATCATAGAAGACATGACGTTTAACTTTCAGGAATGCTAAAGGGAATAACTTATTTCGCATGTCTGTGATCCCAAATTAACTGAGATGATTAAAAAAAGTATTAAGCTAAGATATGCCTTGTAGTAAGACAACAATGAATTTAAATTTATATAATATGATCAAAAAGAAAAAAAAGATTCAGAGAAATATTTTTCCTTCTTATC
>WJXE01000438.1 GCA_009665115.1 Nitrosopumilales archaeon | reverse complement strand
CAGTAGCACTCGATGTTACTGAATTGGGGTTACAATAATGATCTACTCCAAAGTCAGCCATTAGGTTCTGAGATATCTTTTCCAGGACATCTCGCGTAATGTTGACTTGCTCTTCAGGAATATCTCGTATTGAGGATTTTCTAACTTGCATTGAACAATCAACCAAAGAATTCCATGCAACATCAGTTCTGGTAGTAAGAGATATTCTGTTTATTCGCCTATCTTCACGATCTACTTTCCTTGTGACGAACCCTTCCTTTTCCATTTTATCGATAATAGGAATAAGAGTAGGACCTTCCACTTCACATCTATCAGCTATCTCTTTTTGAGTCAGTCCATCTTCTCTAGAAAGCATGGTAAGAATCTTCCATTGACCAAAAGTCACTCCCGTCTTTCTACGCAGCTCTAAATCAAGGGCTTTACGAAAAGCCATTGCAGTTTTATATAACAAAAAACCTATGCTATTTTCCAAATCATAACTTTGGATAATGTCTAGCCACCAATTAAATAGTATACTAATTATTAGTATATATATATTCCGGATTTCAGGACTTGTGAACGAGAAGGGCCTCGTCGTTGGCCGCTCGCCTTCCAGTTGCTCTAAAAGAAGAATAGTCGTAGTTAGAAATGCAGAACAAAACGTCTAGTTGCTATTGTTGCCCTCATTGACTCGTTTATCCGAACGTGGTGTGAAAAACTAGGACTACGAATAAGCCCTTTAATTTTCTGCTTGAATTCTGGAGTTATCTACCTTGCTGTCATTTTATGGACTTGCATGGCGCGCTCGCATGCCTCTCCTAGAACCTCATCTTCTGTCTCCTCAGACAACAGTAGCGCGATTAAATCCGGCTTCCCTGCACGCAACTGTTTTCATAACCCTGCTAGTACAGAGATTGACTTAGAAATCTTAGCTTAACAGCAATCCTTTATGAATATTGAATTAGGAATTATTCTATCATGCCCTTTAATTGCTAATTTATTATTTTGTTTTGATTATTACTAACTCTTAAGAATTCTATATTCTCAACACGAAAGAATTTTCAGAGATTTGAAACATGAAAAAATTGAGTGAACCGCACCGTTTCACCGAGGACGTCTATTTGTTTAGAATTAGAATGAGCAGGTTCTTTGATCGGAACAATAATCAATAAGCAGCGTAAATTAATCTATTATGAGTAATTCAGCAACGAAAACTGGCTGAAACTTTTATTTTGTGTTAGCATGAACTAGTCTTATAATTCCGATACGGCTTCTGTATTTCACAAAACAAAAAGAAGTCCCGTCGGGATCTCGTATTATTTTTATCACCTCCACCACGTACTTGCTGCTTGACCGAATCGTTGTCTATCATAATACAAGAAAAAGATTAAGGCAATTGATTGCTTTATGGCAGTGTATGTTTCTTCACTTCCAAGCCCACCAACTGGTTGCAACGTTGCCCATTGGGTCGATATTGTATTCCACGATATAGGTATATTAAGAAACATCGATAAGGAACTGGCGAAACAGCCATAGCATCGGTTGCGGCAGTTACTTCGAAGAATCAACTATCTATTATATTTAATGGCAAATGTGTATACGCTCGTCAGAGGAAAAAAATATGG
>WJXE01000437.1 GCA_009665115.1 Nitrosopumilales archaeon | reverse complement strand
CCGGTTACGTGAATCTAAAGTTGCAGGGTGGCAACAAATATACGATCTACCGGCTCTTATTAGAAAGAGTAGCGCCTGAGTTACCTGCTCAGGGTATGAGTGCTGAAGAAATGTTAAGATACTTATTGCGGTACTTGCGCGAAAACAAGATATATGTGATTATCATTTTGGATGAAATTGATTATCTTGTTAAAATTAACAAAGATAGCGGCGGGATCATTTACGATCTAACTCGCCTTAATGAATTTGACCCTGACAAACCATGCAACGTGAAGGGAGTTATATTTATTGCAAGAAGCACAGATTTCTATAGCAAACTTGACAGCGCCGAATTGAGCACGCTGGGCAGAGTCCCAATAGAATTTACGACGTATTCTATCAAGCAGGTAAGTGACATATTAGTTAGCAGATGCTCCGAAGCATTTAATGCAAACGCTATAGGGTCTGATATCATAGACGAAGTATCAAAGTTTACAACTTCTCCCTCTGTCAATGGCGATATACGGTTCGCATTAGACCTTCTGCTATACGCGGGAAATCTTGCAGAATCTCGAGGAACAGGCAGAGTCCTTGTCGATCACATTCGAAAGGTTCATGGCCAAATTCATCCCTCCATAACGACCCCAGATATCGAAGAGCTCCCGAAGAATCAAATACTCACGCTGCTCGCGCTAATAAGGGCACTTCGAACAAAGAAAAGGCAGTATGTTGATCTCAAAGAAATTCGTCTCTCTGCTTCCGAGCTTGCTGAAGAATTTAAGTTAAAAAAATTGGATGTCGAGGATCATCTTGATGATCTGCATGCCAAAAATATCATCGAAATCAAGTCATTAAAAGAGATCGGAATGCACGTAAAATCTCTAAATGAGCTTGAACCCATGTTACAAAGACAGATCAATCGGAGGAACGATCACCGGAGTCGCAGCGATGGTATTGGTGAAAATGGCGACCGTGTGGAATGAGTAGCAAGGAAATTATAGAGATCGGGCTCGGCAGCATAGGCAAGATAAAGATAATAAAAGCCTTATCAGAGGCGGAGAAGATGGCAACCATATATGCACTCCATAAAAGAACAAACTTGAAGCGAGAGGATATCAAACGTAATCTAAGTGATCTCATTAAAATTGGTTGGGTAAGGGAAACTAAGCTCGCAAATGCCATGTATAGTGCAAATAGGGAAAACGAGTACGTGAACCACTTGACGTCATTCTTTAGAGCTGTCGGGTATATTGGTCAGCCTGAAAGCTAACAAGAATTCAGAAGAGTAAGAAAAAAATAACAAGACTAGCGACCAATACTATAATTGCTTTTCATACTTCGCGGGTGGGAGCCCGAATTGACTCTTCCACATTAAGAACAGAAAGACTCATCCACCCTTAAGCATCTCGGTCATTCTTCCATGAATAAAGGAAGAATCACCAAAATTCTTTTTAAAGAAAGAATAAAAAGGTGATTCTACAAAATCTAATGTGCAGTCGAAGGGGAGAAATCGTAGTCTAAGCTGCGATAATGGTAATAATGAGGTTAATGCTACTAGCATTAATAACACTAGTAGCGCCGTTAAGAATAGTAGTATCAAACGGAAGTTTATCTTCATTACTGGCGGTGTCATGT
>WJXE01000436.1 GCA_009665115.1 Nitrosopumilales archaeon | reverse complement strand
CTTAATTTTATCCCCGTACTTTTAGCACTTGACAACGCCTCCCTTATTGATTTGATTAGAACAGGTACAGCCAATGAATTAACATCTGCAAAACAATCCCATCTGCTCTTTGCATTATGAAGAGCTTGTAGGTATGCATCGATTATATTTTCTCTAGAATGTATTACTTCAATCCTTTCAGGATTAGGATTTGTAATAGTAGGAGCGGCGGCAGGAACTGACAAATATTATATCATCGCTAACTAAATATTTATGCATTTATCGAGTTAGAGTAGCAGGCGTTCTTATGCAAAAGGCTATCTCGGGTATCTCGGATTGTCTTTAGTGACAGGAAATTTATAGCAGTTAAAAAACTTAATCTATACAAGGGCTGGTAGTTCAGGGGTAGAATATGCACTATTTCAATTTGACGGGTTATCCTAGCGCAGTAGCAGGTGCGGAACGACCATCTTACGACTCTTGGTGAAACCATATTTCCTCAAATCATGAATCCCATCCTCGAAGGCCTTTAGAACGTCCCTGGTCTGTTTTCATTTCTCAAAAAGGATGTTGTCTCCATTATTGTTCTCGTTATCGCTTCCTCTGACAGCCAATAATAACGGCTGTACTTTTTGTTGTATAAAGCATTAAGTCTGCTTGTCGAATGTGACCTCAATGAATTATTGACTAGTAATGGCCTTTCTTTTTTCAGTCAATTCTACGCCCTTGCTATCTATTTTGGAATCTGGGATACTCTTCGAATGTATGTCTTTAGAAATACGTCGTAATACCATTCCAAAACATGCGGCCTTAAACCGTTAGTATACTGCATCAGCAGGATTGCTTCGTTTAGATCTTCAAACAAGGCAAATGGTATTAACTGTAACATTGAGTCGCTTCTTTCCGCAAAATTAGGTACGGCCTAGACTCTGCGTTTATGTATTTTTTACCAATGCAACAACACCCAGAGCTCGCTGTCCGAGAAGAGTCCAGTTAGTAGCTCTACGTACATATGCGATTTTATAGCATCTCGTGAAAGCTCACGAGAGCTGCAATAAAAATCTGAAGATGATAGAGACAGACCACAAGCTAATCCAAGCCTTAGTAGAAGATCCACGGGCAAAAGCGGATGAGGTTGCAAGCAGCATAGGTTTAGGATCAAAGACTCATTTCTTCTCGACCACTATCTTTGGAATATCGTCCTTTTCAACCTCGCCAGTTTCCTCATTTACAGCTGTGTGGTGAACAAATGCTATAATCATTTGTTGCATTTGATCTTTTTGTATTTTTTCATATTTGATATCATGTATTAGTACTCCTTTTTGTCGAGCAAACATGTTTATTTTGTCTTCTAGTTTTTGTAAGTCTTCTTTTACGTTTTTAGTTGTGGATTGGTTTATGTATTCATGAAATATTTTTACTATCATTTCTTCACATTCTCATGAATTTAGTGAGATAAGTCCAATTATACTTTTGCATACTTAAAACTAATTTTACTATTTGTACCCTTCATCGATGTCAGATGCAGGGGATATTCGACGATGATTTTCCGAGTATTTCATTGCCTTCAACTTAGTAACGTTTTGTGATAAATCTTTCTGCGAGATAAAGCTGCTTCACGCGATATATACCCTGAGCGCATTCGACAAG
>WJXE01000435.1 GCA_009665115.1 Nitrosopumilales archaeon | reverse complement strand
AATCTAGAGGTAGCAGAGGATGTTCTTTCAGTAATGGCTATGGCACTATATGATGCGGGTTTTGAAATTCAAACAGTCTCGACTCATAATTCTGATGGACGAAATAAGGAGACACCTAAAATGGATCCTTCCTACATCAAAGTCGAAACGAGCTATATCAACAGAATACTTGGTCTGAATCTGAAAGTTACTGATATTTTGAAGTGTCTAAAGAAAAGTAGGTTGGACGGGAAAGTTATGTCTGGCAAAATTATCAAGTGCACTATTCCACGATACAGAACGGAAATAATTGATAGTACTGACCTGATAGAAGAGGTAGCTGTGGGCTATGGTATATACAATTTGAGAGCCACGATAGCTTCATCCGATCTTTCAGGGAAGCGGAATTATCTCTCAGTTTGCTTGGATATAGTCAAAGAGGTGATGGCTGGACTTGGAATGATAGAAGTTGTGAATTTTAACCTTGTCAGCAGGAAAATACATTATCAATTAATGGGTATACCAGAACATGAAAATATCTTGACGGCAGAGAAAACTAAAAGTATCGAACATGAGATACTAAGGGAGTCACTAATTCCTTCTCTAATCCAAACATTGTCTCACAATATACATGAAGAATATCCTCAGAAGCTTTTTGAGGTTGGCAAAGTTTTTCAACGGGGAGACCAAATAAAGGAATATTGGAATCTGGGTGTAGTTGTCGCTCATTCTAAAGCAAACTATACTGAGGGAAAGTCCCTTGTGCAGACGTTTTTGAAGACAAGCTTTGGCAAAGAGATTGTTACGAATTCCAATGTAAACGCCATCCTAGTTCAGGGTAGATCCTCCGATATCATCGTAGATGGACTAACAGTCGGTTATATTGGAGAAATTAAACCAATGGTCGGTGATAATTTTAAGTTAAGGGTTCCAGTAGTTGCCGCTGAGCTAAATCTATCACAAATAATGCCTGGTAGCTGATCTTTATATTTGTGTGCGTTTATACACGTTGTTGCCGACAGTAGCGCGCCATTACACTGATGCCGAGAGTTCCTAGTTTCCTCGACATACGCGTATTACTAGGCACCCCGTTATAGAGAGTACACGAGGAGGAGTACACATTCGCGTGTATGGCTACCCATGAATACGTGTGGGTCAGAGGCGGGGGACAACTCTTTTTAACTACCATGCGAAATAATATTAAAAATATATCTTATTCCAGGTTATCGAAGAATCCAAGATCGTGTAAAACAAACAGTACAAAGTTTGATGTGAGGATCCGTCTGGTCAAATCAAGAACAATCTTGGAGCACACATCAAGGTCGTGTTTACCAAGACTTTTGATGATGTTCCTTGAAGAGGCACTTCTGGAAGCTGCTCGCTGTAGGTGGCGATGGAATCATAATTGCGAACTGACTTAACTGGTCTTAGGCATGTATAGTACACCATCCAAACTGTGTAAATTTTCTTTGTAGGAGGGACGAGTGAATATCATTCGCAGTACTTTCTTACAGTAGGTTCAATGGGCATGGGGGTAGGCTGCATCAATCTTTCCGATCTCAAAGTTGACATTGTCATGCTAAAGAATTAGGCAGGTGTTAAGATCTTAGACCAGTATGTTAGAGATTTTAATACTGTTTTCTACAGACAAGGTTAGAAAAGGTTCGGTAAAATTAAAGAAGAGGTATCAACG
>WJXE01000434.1 GCA_009665115.1 Nitrosopumilales archaeon | reverse complement strand
GTCTTTTCAAAAAACGAATTTCTGATAAATCTTCCTGCTCCGTGGGGCATAACAGATCTATATTTAGAATAGTTCCCTGAAGCGATGGCGACTGATGGATTTGAATCCATATATGACATTATTTTTTTCGCATAATCGGGCGGATAAATAGTATCGTCGGTGGCTATCATATGGTAATCATTTTTTTGCAAACCGCTGATTCGATTCAGCTTAATAGCAGCATTCCAGTTCTTGACAACCCTACTAATATCATATCCTAAATCAGGGTTAGTGATCACATAGAGAGATGGCCAATCTTTCTGCATATCTTCTAGTATATCTTCTGTTTTGTCTGTCGATCCATCGTTTATGACTATAACATGTTTAGGATTTATCGTCTGTTCCTTGATCGAAAATAGGGCTCTCCTTATAGTTTCTTGAGAATTTCGACATGTTACTACGGCAAAATAGGTTTCCACTTAGTTGAACTCTAAAACAGATCAAAGTTATTAATATTGTTCTGATTGGTTAATCGAAGAAACGAGGGACAACATTATTCCTGCTTGTATTTTACATATTTGAGACGGAATATACAACATATTCAAGACTAGAGTTGCGATTAGGAGTATTTATCAATTTTTTTGCAGTCTAACTGCTAAACTTTCAATGTGTTTACCGATTACACACCTGCGAGAAAGCAATGCTTCTTACAGATAGAAACGCCACAAACCAAGGATGCTGCTCCTTAAAATATTCAATATCTGTTACTACTGTGTCAAATTCGCCTTTCAATAATTCTGTGATGTAACTACCTCTAGATGTCTCATTTTCGCCGTGCATATTAAAATCTTTATGATGCTTTCGAACAACGGAAGTTCGGGGCAGATAACATATAATATATTTCGAGATAGGAGATTGCATCATATGCGAAAATTTGAAGATATGTGATGGCCGATAATTATCGGGTTTCAGAGAAAAAAGTCTTAAATTTTGAGATTCTCCCTAAGCTATATTGATAAATGTTTCGATAGCTATGAACGCCTTTTTGTTATTTCCGAAAACCCATTGAATTGCCAAAAGACCTATGAAATTGAATGTTTAAATTAGAAGAGTATACTTCCTCCCATTATAATAATTATAAAGCCTCAACAATGAAAATAGCACACATAAACAATACCTCTGGCATTGCTTCAATTATTGCAGAGCAGCAAAGAAGAGAAGGACACAAGGTAGATGTCTTTGTATTTAATGACACAATATTCAAACAATTTGGGGGTAATAAATTAAACTATTGGTCACCTCTGGATAGATGGAAGCTCTTTAGAAAATTAAGAGGGTATGATGTATGGCACTATCACTATCCGTATGGCTCCCTTAAGAGAAGTCTGGAAAAGCGAAAGAGTGATAAAATCTATCTAAAACATTATCACGGCAACGATCTAAGGGATCGACATGAGGGGGATTTTTGTCTAGTCTCTACGCCAGATCTTTTGAAATATGCCCCAAATGGCAGATGGCTTCCTAGTCCAATAGATCTAATGGAAATTGGGACGATGAGCGAAGAACTAGTTTCTACTAACAATAAAGAAAAGCAAGAAAACAAAATTATGAAAGTTGCTCATTATCCTTACTACAAAAATTATTCATCATTAGATTACTACAGCGATGTGCTTTCTAGATTACAAAAAGAAAAGAAATGTGAGGTAACGAGTGTTTTGCATCAACCACATTTGCAGGCTCTAAGGATTATGGCTAGCTCGGATATAATAATTGGTAAAATATTACCAGACGTTGGATGGTTTGGAAAATTTGAACTTGAAGGAATGGCTCTTGGTAAACCTGTCATCGCGTATGTTTCAGAGGAGTTGTATGAAAAATATAAGCCTCCGATTTACAGAACAACAAAAGATACATTCAGGAAGGACTTGCAAACATTTATTGAGGATCGTCTTGAAAGGAAACGGCTATCTAACGAAGGCCCGAAATACGTACGAACTAATCACTCTTTAGAATCTGTTGTAAAAACAGTAATGACGTGCTACCGCTAAGAAGCTCGTGTAATAAATTTCGCAAGGTAACTAGGATTGCGAACAGTTCTGTCGATACTATCGGATGGTTATAATTACCAGAGACGAAGGATATTTTCACACGCTTGAGAATTCTGCATCTCTCACATGAATCCCTGCCTGATTGGAGGATCGAAAAGGCTGCAATATCTGCTTTAAACAATAGTCATGAGGTAGCCTTTGCAGGCAAATACACGAAAAATTACAATAACGAGACCTTTTCTAAAATATATAGCCTGGTTTGGACCGCTAAAGCCAGGTTCGGCATTCCTTTCTATTGGCGTTCTGTGAAAAAGCAGCTAGAAAAAATAATCCGGGAAGCAAGACCAGATATTGTCCATGCTCATAACATTTTTTCAGCAAAGATGATTTCTGAATTTGGACTACCCTTCATATACGACGATCATGAATACTGGCCCATTCAGGCAA
>WJXE01000433.1 GCA_009665115.1 Nitrosopumilales archaeon | reverse complement strand
CCTGAGAGATGGATAGAGGAAGAAAATCGAAATTCCACTAACTATTGTCACTATAAGATACCACGGGTTGATAATGGCAGTAGGGGGGAATATTCCAAAGATTATATCCCGGATTACTCCTCCAGCAACTCCAGTAATTGTGGAGAGAACTATTACGCCTACGATGTCTGCCTTATGTTCAATTGCTTTAAAAGCTCCGGTGACTGCGAAAGCCATGGTCCCAAACAGATCCAAGATTTGCATCAATAACGGTGACAAATGCAGCAATATGTCTGACAATAGACGGCTCAGATTACAACTAGCTCATATTAAACTGCATTCAGATGTTTCAGGAAAAGATTTTCGATCTGACAATCGAGAAAAGAGAGAAATGATCAGTGCTAAAGTCATCTTTGTTGTGATTCGTTCTTGCGAGAGCATTCTTCCAGTCTATTATATCTGCAGCGCTTCACAGCAACTCCTGAAAGCAGTATATTCATTTATCCCGCAGTCTTGTTCAACAATAATTTAGTTGTAGATTTGGGTTAAGAGTAGAGGTTGGGAGTAGTTGCTAGAGTATTGTGTGGTTCATACTACCCTTCATATCCCAATCCCTCTCTTTCTGTCTAAGCCGTCTACATTCTTTTAGATTTATGCAATAATAAAGTGTAGAAAATTAATTAATTGGTGATCAGAAGATGATTCAGTAACTTTTATTTCATTTGTATTTAAAGAAAACCAATTCCAATTGAATCGCTGATTGATCATGCAAATCCGGGTTTGGCTTGGTGACCGCCTAGAGAATGTTTATTGTGATGTTTTAGTGTTCCTTGTGCTTGATTGTTGGAACCGACAGTATTAGATGAATGAGGTGAAGAAGAAGATGACGGGGTACTAATAAAGTGATTATTATAGATCATGTTACCATCTACTCCACCAGCGGCACTAGTATCTATGCCCTTTGTAGAATTTATGATAGTGTTATCATGAATCTTATTACTAGTAGAATTTTTTAAATTAATTCCACCCCCGCTATTTGAAATTGTGTTATTGAATATCTGATTATTATGTGATTCAGAAATTGAAATGGCTGAGGAGACTTCATCATGGACAATATTGTTTCTGGCAATAGAATTGACCATGTTTCTACTAAACATTATGCCAGCTCCAGTATTTTTATTACCATCATGATATATTTCGTTATTCTCAATAGTAATATTGTTACAATTTAATGAACATATTATGCCAAATTGTCCGTTGTCATGAACTACATTCTTACGAATAATCATATCATGTGTGGATGTATGTGGATCCAGACCATAAATTGTGTTATGATGTACCTGATTGTTTTCGATAACCATCCTTCCGACTCCACTAGAATAGAAGCCAAAATAGAGATGATGTATATTATTGCCTCGTAGAATGCTTCCATCACCCCCATAGTAGTTAAGACCGGCAGTACCTACACCAGAAAAACTGCCCTTTTCGTATCCCAAATACGCTATTTCGGAATTTATAATATCAGTAGTTCCTGTTGCATCCTTTTCAACTGTAATAAATGGTCTAGGTGCTCCAGATACCGTTGCTTCACTTTTGCCAACTCCTAGATCATGTCTCGTTCCATTAGTGATCGCATAGTTATTTGTGAGCGAATTCCATGATGTTATCTTTACTGAATCAATCTTTAAAGTACCATGCACG
>WJXE01000432.1 GCA_009665115.1 Nitrosopumilales archaeon | reverse complement strand
TCACCTTCTCGGTAAGATGCAGCTATCCAAAACATTCGTGATAAAAGTTTGATTTAAGGCCGTAACTGTCCCATTTGTGTTATTGTGAAGAGTTAACGCGCCTGTAATACCTGCTTTAACTATGGAATCAGCGAATTGATGATTTAAACACGCAATGACCTGATTAGCGTTGGATAGAGGTTGTCCCTGGTGCTGGTTTTGATTTATACAGCTGTTGTTGTTGTTACTTCTGTTGGTCTAACACTTGACCTTGTTGTTGTTGGTTAGGAAATCGTTGTTGGTTTAGTTGCTGCTGTTGTAGTTGTTGTTGCTGTTATTGCTGATCTCGTTGTTGTTGAGCAAATTGATTAGTAAACTGTGGCTGTTGTATTTGTTGCTGTCCTGCTGCTTTGGACGTTATTAATAAAAATATGTTCAAAGCCGCACCGAGTATCATGCAAGTGATACCAAAAGCCAAAAATTTGCGCATCATTTCTTATTCTCCTCGTGACGCGATTCTACTCTCCTTTTGCCGTTTGGTGGTAATGTCTTGTAGGACTACTTAAGTCTCTTATCCCCTTTCCAAAGCAGTTAATATATCTCGCGCTCTTCCCCCTCCCCCTCCTCGTAAACTGTTCAGGTCATTTTTAATTAGAGAAATATAGCTTCTTTCACATATTATTATCTCCTTTAGTACGCAGACCAACGAATTTGGCTATAATCTTTCTAATGAAAAAACCGGTTTTCTAAATAAATCCACAATTTCTCCGATATTCTTGGCAGTTCTTGCGAAGCACTTCAAATATACCAAATTATCTGTGAGAACGGGTGAATACTGGAACATTAGCCATTACCGCAATCTTTGTTATACTAATAGTCGTTGTAGATCCTGTTTCTGCCCTTGGACAACAAGCATTTGCAGGTTTTAACATCTAATCAACAACCAGTCACGATCTGGAATCATGTAGTATCAATAAACATAAAAGGCGTAAAAATGTATAAATCCTTCGCTAGCACCCCTAGAATAAGAGACATCATAAAAAAATATAACCCAAATATTTTAAGGCTGTAACTATCTTTGAAGCATCATAGAGAACATTTAGTGTTCTCACAAGCTGAACTTGATAGATTCTGTTCCATTGACGAAGCAATTGAGAGTGCACCTTGGGGCAATGCTATAGTAAAAAACCTGATTTTGAGACAAAACTAATAAATGAATTCACTAGTTATATCGACAATGATGTAAATACGCCTCCTGCTTTGGAATTAACGATGGAGACCACTAGAAGTCGGCATTCCCTCACAGACTTGCGGTCCATGGTAAGGGCTTTTGGACTTGTTTATTGTTAAGCGGATGGAGGCTAACGAAACAGCATTTTGTTCATTGTGGACAGTGCATATTAGAATTCATGATTGTGCTGACCTATTTGTGAATGAAAAACTGGTGGGAGATTATTTCTTTAATCGGCTGAACCCATTCGTCTGCGAAGATGCAACGGCTGCTATTGAGGAAGCATCCAATGTGTGTTTGAGAAAGGGTATGGATTGCTATGTGTATATTCACGATAAGAATACAGATGTCCAAAATTGTCTATCAGCAGCCGGCTTCAAGTGGATAGACACAATGCAAACTCTAAGAGCGGAGTCGGAGAGACTTGAATATGATAACGAGAAAATCCATGTGGTTCGTGTTGATTTAAGAT
>WJXE01000431.1 GCA_009665115.1 Nitrosopumilales archaeon | reverse complement strand
TGAGGGTCCTACATCTACTAACGGTATCAAAGCACTCTGTAAGAAGGTTGATCTCCCGAGTTTCACAGTTTGGGTGTTGACGAAAGGTGGTGGTGGACTATCATCTTTAGTTACGACACAGTTGACCGTTTCACCTGCTGTGATACTGCCAGGGCAGCCAGAGGAATAAGTCGTTGCATAACCAGAAACCGCGGCTTCAATAACTTTGTAGGTACCAGGCTGTATTGATATTGACGTGCCGGAGGTGGAACCATGGAAGTTGTTTGGAGAAGGGCTGTTTCCTGTTATAAATATCATAAAATCTGATGGCTTGTTTGTGCCACGATCATCGTTAATTAAGTTCTTGACTACTGTTATCTTACCCTGCGAAGTAATTTATATTCATTCCTTATGTTGCATTTTATTGTTTTACCCCCACCAATACTACCAGATCATCCTGATGAGTATGAAGCAACATAACCGGGTACAGGCGACTCCGAAACCTTATAGCTGCCAGCTTTTAATGTGACAGAACCCGATACGTTGGGGTGAATTTAGACTTACGAATCTACAGATCCGCTGAAACTATTGGAAGGGTGTCAACCCAACGCCGTAGCCATTAACAAAAGTGGTGACATGATAGAGAATATCATTAACATGCGGTATTACGATAACCTGTTTTTGGTCATTCATTTTAGATCTATGTTTTTACGAATCCGCGAGTAATAGAGTTACGTGGATAATCACCTAGATATTTCTCCATTATTAGGACATGTTTCGAAACATAGATCCTAGAAGCCATAAGGTGAGCTTTGGGAGCTGGTTCAATTGGTAGTCGGTCATTTGTTACTCTTCATCTGTGCATAGTTCGGAATCAAGGGAGATCCGATTGGGTTCTTAAGCGTGTTAAGAAAATGGAGCAGTTTATGAAGATGGACGAAAAGGAGGGCCTAAAAACAAATAGCTCTCTGTAAGTAACTATACATGGATAAGTTCAATAAACCTTAATGCATGTACATGTATTGCTGAACTGACTTTTTCAAATATTTTTGGGTTTTTCTTATCATTGAGGATATCTTCACTTCTGACTACGCCTTCAATTATTCCAATCAGATATATAAAAAAGGATTTTTAAGACAGCCGTTCTAGATGTATCTTGTAGATATGCGTCTTACCATTGGTTTCATGCTTTTCAAACGAATTACCGAGGCCGCGAAGTACTAATGGTAAACTGACTCCGCATGCGTACGATTTGCGAATTTTCTTGTTCTTTTCTTCTGCGGAGTACAAGTCAGGTTAATGCATAGGTTGACTCTGGCGAGCCTTATAAACTACGTATGGCTCGATAGGAATAACGTACTCATGGAAAGTAATTATAGTCGTCATATCTTCCTTTATGGGTTCATTACTGAGTTACGAAATATTATAGGAACACAGAGCGACCGGCCTGAAAATTAAAATTATAATGCTAAACCTGGTACGACAGTTATGAAAAAACTGATTGCAGAGGACGAATACAATATTGTGATGCAATACAGGATTGCATTGGAAAATAGAAAACATGAAGTTTTGATTACGCATGATGGTGAGGAATGTCTTAAAAGTTATCGTGACGCCGATGACAAATTTGTATATGAACAACAACAAAGCGCGGATCCGAAAACGTTCAATGATGACACTAATAATCCTCCATTGATGGAGTTG
>WJXE01000044.1 GCA_009665115.1 Nitrosopumilales archaeon | reverse complement strand
CATTTTGGGTTTCATTTTTTATTTCGAGCAAATAAGTAAATTCTCTGAATTCGACGCCGCGTTCCCTTGTGGCTATCTTTCCTAACAAACGTGTCTCCGTATTCCAAGCATGGTCTTTTGTTAGAAATTGCAACATCTTGTATAACACTACGTATTAAAGCAGCAATACCCACTATTCCTCCCCCACCTATTAGCCCTGAGACGATATTGGTATATGGCATAGCGAGTGGTGCAATCCATAGGCCTATGCCGATACCCATCGTCAAGAATGATAAAATTATTAAAACAAACCGGACGCTCTTTTTTATCCTCAAATACTATCTTTCAAATCGATAGCTCCATAATTTACACCCTTTCCTCATCTAAACGTATCTAACATGCAAATTTCCCATGCAACATTGCCCATGTTTAGATTACACAATACCCCCAGGACAAGTCTTATATTGTTCCGTTCATTACCGTACTCTACATATGCCTAAGGCCGGCTTCAAGTCAATAACTGTAAGCGAAAATGTTTACAAGAAATTTTTTGATGTTTATGAAAAAAGCAGGAAGGAATTAGAATTAAAGGGCATCACCAGTTTCTCAGGTTATCTTACCAGCATGATGGAAGAGATGATGATCAAATACGAAGCGTTTGCCAAGCATGCTCCATTCATTCAAAAGATTGCAATTGATCAAAATCGAGTTATCCTAAAGGATAACAAATGTAACAGAATCGTAGAAGTCCTTCTGAAGGATCGGGATTTGCAGTGTCTGCTTGATGAAAAATCGGACTGTGTGCACGTAGGCTTCGTATATTCTTTGCCTGAATTATATTCTATAATCAGTAGCAAAGCAATCAAAGTACCTCGCCGGGTACAATGAACCACTCTCAGGGCTGGGACTTCATAGAATCTTCACTGCTCGACGAGGTTCCTTAATGGAGGGGGTGGGATTCGAACCCACGAACCCCTAAGGGACGGGATCACCTATTTTCATCTTGAGTCCTGCGCGTTTGACCTGGCTTCGCTACCCCTCCTCGACAATGCTCGCGCTTATCTTCCCCTATTTCAGGGTTACGTCGTCCATCAGTCGCTTACTGTCTATCTCTCTATGTATCTGCGACGCAAATCAATCTTTAGAATGTAACAATTGATTTGTTATCGCGAACGGTGACTGCGTCTCAGGTCTTGGTCCCGCTTTCTTTTAATCCCCAAAGTTAAAGTAATTGTCACAGCTTTAATCAGCTTAAGGGTGATATTTCGTACCGAAGCCTGAAATCGTCTCTAAACTATGTACGAAATGTCATTCAAAAACCGTTCATGAAATAAGAGAAAAGACGGTTGTTGGAATTAGACTTGTTTGTACCGATTGTGGACAATCGATGATGATAAGCAAGATGTAATCTAAGTAATCCGGAACCTTTATTATAACAATCGGATAAAGCAAGGGAGTAAGAAATGAAGATCACTGATCTAAAACCTGGAATGCGAGGGGTCAGCGTGGAGGGAAAGATCGAAAGCATTACAGAACCGCGAACTGTAAATCTCCGAACTGGTGGAACTGCTCAAGTCGCAGATGCAATAATCTCCGATGAGACAGGTCAAATAAAGCTCTCATTATGGGATGATCAGATTAACCTTGTCAAGCAGGGAGATAGCGTTTCCATAGAAAACGGCTACACTCAAGCATTCCGAGGAGAAAACAGCCTCAACATAGGACGATATGGCAAGATCAAAAGGTTATGAAAACGTTCGTCATCTTTTTCAATAGTATGAGCCAAACCATGCTTTATCAGTTTGGTGTTACATTCATAAGCAACGCGCAAAAGAGCTGGATGTCTTCCCACTAGCTGATGTAGCCCATATCAGACGGTCTGTTCGTTGCGCTACCTTGTTGTTGTGGTTGTCCCATTCTTCCGGCCATTTGCTGTTCTATTGTTTGGATTAACATTTCGGTGTCTTTGGCTCTCTTTTCAAGATTTTTCATGTCTACGCTAACACCTACGATCGAAAGTAAAGTTTCTAAGAGGGATTTGGAAGCTTTTGCATCGACTACATATCCGGAAGTTTCTCCCAAAAGGCAAGTACCCTTAACCCCCCGGAGTTTTGCGCTACCAATGATAAGCCCATTCATGCCAGTGATGCTCCCGCCGTCCATCGTCGAGATATTACGCTCGCCAAACGACTTTATGGTATCTGTATCAGTTGCGGTGCCAAAAATCCGCGGTTTTTCCACAAACACTCCGGTAATATATGCTGCCAAAGTAAAAACGTGCGACGTATTGAATCTCGCGGCAATATCCAATATTTCCTCAGCCAGGAGATACTCAGAATCTGGGTTCGCAGGTTGCGAGTCACCTGTCAGTAACAGCAGACTGGTGTCGGTGGAGCTCCCACCCTTTGAGTAGAAGATAGTGTTTTTCATGAGATCTGCAGTCCCGTCAGATCGGATCAGAACCTGGGGCGGGAAAGAAGTAGAGTAAATATCTGCAAGATGCTGAGCATGCAGCTCTTCAATCAGATGATCGACGGCCATCTTCCCGACGTATCCACTTCCCGGAAAACCACAAATTAGATAAGGAGATTTTAATTCTGGTAATTCGCCTGAAGAATAAATTACATTTATCCCAGGGCGCGAGGGTAGCATAAAATTTCGAACGATTCATGCACTTTAAAACGTTACGAGAGAGATTTTCCTTCTTGGACCGACAAAGGAAGCGAATACGGTCGCTAGTAGTGAATAATTTCCCAATGGAATGACCTGTGTCCGTATTTTGAGGAGACCGGAGGGGGAAAAGTTTGGATTGGATAAACATTTGAGTTATTACTTTGGGTGCAAGAATTAAAATAAAAAGGATTAACAAACCACTAAAATCTAAAGTCCTTATTGTTTCAGTTAACTGCACACTAAAACCAGTTGTGCCTTCAGATAATATTATTAATGAAACCAGTTGTTTTCAGTTGTAGCGCCTTGGTAGCTCAGCCTGGTAGAGCGTTGCCTTGGTAAGGCAAAGGTCGCGGGTCCAAATCCCGCCCAAGGCTCTTTACGTTTGAATTGGAGTAGATGGAGATGCCTGTGGGGCTCTCAAATCGTGATTTGCAGTCTCATCTTGATAGTCTCAAGAAGTCAGTCCTTGTAAAATTCGAACTCACAGTCGCCTCCCTATGTCGAATACATGTTGTTTCCAATAAAGTAGCTACTAAGAGCACCCTTCAAATTACACTGAAATTCCTATGAATTATGAAGCGTGCATATATCCTGGGAACATAGGAAAGCTCAGTTGAGCATCTTTAATTCTTCCCAGCCACCTGAGCAGAATGTCGTGTATAGTATTGTGTCTCTGACGTAGAAATACCAATCATCTGACTGTAGGTAGAGCTTTCCTAATAGTTAGGAAGATACAAGATATGACATATAGACATATAGTATAGACGTACGCTTTTATTATATTTCGAATCAAGTCAAATTGCTACAAAGGCGGGGGTTGTAGAGCCTGGCCAAATAAGCTAACCTACTTTGGAGACGCGGGACTTAAGATCTCAAGAATGGGTGATCCCGTCTCTTAGGGGTCCGTGGGTTCGAATCCCACCCCCCGCACGTAAAGCTCGTCCCATGGAGTTGCTCAGATTTGTTGCGCTCCTTTATGCCTCTTACAATCCAAAACCGTCTTGATAAATTGCCTATGAATTCTGTCATCACCAGATAGTTCTGGATGAAAAGAGGTGCCTATAACATTGCCCTGTCTTACTCCAACAATTCTATTATTAAATTTGGCAATAATATCGACAGCCGCACCGACCTCTATTACGATAGGAGCTCTAATGAAAACTCCTTTGAAGAACTTATTATTCTTACCAAGAATCGGTATACTTAGCTTTGCTTCAAACGAGTCGTCTTGCCTTCCAAATGCATTTCGCTCCACGACAATATCCAAATTAGATAGAAGTTGCTGTCTTGTCTCTCCCACGACTCGATCGTATGCACGTTTTGCAAGCATTATCATGCCGGCGCACGTTCCAAGGACCGGCATACCTTCAGCTATACGCCGTTTGATTGTATGAAGTATTCCGCCCTGTATTGTGGCAAGAGTACTAATAACCGTACTTTCACCGCCTGGTAAAATTAAGCCATCAATTTTTTCAATCTCTTCAGCATACCGAACAAATTTTACATCACCTTTTACGTTGGAATGGATAAGCGCTTCTTGCGCGACAGTTTTATTTTCTTCAATATCACCTTGAATTCCTAGGACACCAACAGAAATTTTGGTATTCAAACGGAAGGTCCCCGTTCCTGCATTTTTAATTCGAGGTTTTTTGTATCCAAACCAAGCATGGACTTTTTCTCGTCGACCATTTTCTGAGCTTCGACAACAATCTTAGGGTTATCATAATAAGCCGTAGCCAAAACTACCGCTTTTGCACGCTGAGCTGCATCGTCTGCCTTAAATATACCTGAACCCACAAATACCCCGTCGCAACCAAGGTTCATTAGAAAGGACGCGTCTGCAGGCGTAGAAATTCCCCCTGCTGCAAAATTCACTACAGGTAGTCTACCAAGCCTTGCAGTCTCTTCGACTATGGGGAGAGAGACCCTTAACTCTCGTGCTGCTCTTATCAATTCTTGATGGTCGTCAGAAATCGAAGCAATCCAGCGGACCGCGTTATTAACTAGCTTAATATGTGAAACGGCTTCGGCAACGTTTCCTGTTCCGGGCTCACCTTTAGTTCTTATCATAGCACAACCTTCTTCAATTCTCCTTAGTGCTTCGCCAAGATTCTTCGCTCCGTTAACAAACGGGACAGTATAATCCCATTTCCAAATATGTCTGAGGTCGTCTGCAGGAGTCAAAACCTCACTCTCGTCTATCATATCCACCCCAGTAGATGCTAGGACATTAGCTTCTGAAACATGCCCAATACGACATTTGGCCATAATCGGAATAGTGACGGCGTCCATGATGTCTTCGATTATCTTGACACTGGCAGTTCTAGCTACGCCGCCAGACTTTCTAACGTCGTAAGGCAACTTGTCTAGTACCATAACAGCAACAGCTCCGGCATCTTCAGCAATTTGTGACTGCTCAACATTTGTGACATCCATTATAACACCGTGCTTTTGCATATGAGCAAAACCTCGCTTAAGCAGTGTGGTCCCTCTGAGAACTACAGTTTTATCAAAGGTCGTGGACCGAATTCCCTTCGGCTCATATTCAGCTGCCACAAGAGATATTGTCATAAATGAACTTCTTCTAACACTTATATAGATATTATTTTTTTTATCAAATAAGTCGAAGTGCTGATGCTTGTGCCCGGTATGCTTGACAAGCCTTATCGTCGTTAATGACGTTGCCGATATATAGATTCATTTGTGACAGGTTAACTTTAATATTGAACTCGGAAAGCTAATGAAGATTTCAGATTTGAAAATAAAACGATTCGACGCTTCGTTAGCCTTATTTATGATCCCTGTCATAGTCGTGTTTGCCGTGTTTCTTATGCAGGAAGCAGGACTTGTCTCAAAATAGTCCTAAGGTAGTACATCCTCATTTATGTTAGAGTTCTAACGTACCGCCAGCCAGAATCGATATTTTATAATTTAGTCGAACACCTTACACCTAGAAAACTCATAAAGTATAATAGGTTTGAGCGAGAAAAACCTATGTTGGCCGAGATTGCTAAAAAAACAAACAGCGCTGATGCAATTAATTGCGAACACTGCGGAAATCATATCGATGCGTGCATGTGTGAATGTCCATACTGCGGCGAAGTTGATAGATGTGAGTGTTGTCTGTTTGATGCGGCAACTGGCGGATGAGATTATGGTTTTTTTTCTGACTTGTGAGATCATAAAGCAATAAAAGGAGGAAAATGCAAATCACATTGTCTTGTTGGTTGGAGCAAAGAACTTCGCTAATTCATTAACCTGGATGATAGGCGGCGCCCAGGGTAGCGGCGTCGACTCTGCAGCAAATATTTTCTCCAGAGCTTGTTTTCAGGGTGGGCTCCACATCTTCGGAAATCGGGAATATTATTCTAACATTAAAGGTGAACACAGCTATTTTGCGGTACGTGTGTCCGAAGACCCGATTCGTTCCCACCTGGACGACATCAATATTCTGGTTTCTTTTGATGCTGAAACAATATTCAGACATGCGGACAAGGTAACGAGTGGCGGTGCCATAATCTACGATTCAGATTTGAGCAGCACCACACTTCAGGAAGTTCCAACAATAGATGAACCTGCTGCTAAACGTATTAGAGAGCTGCTAGAAAAGAGTGAAAATCCTATTACCGTTAACGGGATGGTAAACTTCGCAAAAAACAATGGCGCTGTTTTGTATGACATTCCGTATTTTGGGATACTCAAGCAGTTTTCTGTGGAGATTAATGAGCCCGCACTCAGCAAACTAACACGTATGATAAACGTAATGGCACTATCCGCATCCATGGCCATATTGGGCTTTGACAAAGAGATACTAGCCAAAGCAATCAAAGTTATTTTTAAGGCAAAACCGAAGATTGCTGACGGCAATGTGCTTGCAGCAAATTATGCATATGAATACGTCAAATCGCGATTTGATTTATCGCAATCCCAGTTTAAGTTGTCATGTAAGCCACAGTCAGCCGATATCATCCTTGTTCAAGGTAATCAATCTTCAGCAATGGGGAAATTGGTTGCCGGTTGCAGATTCCAGACATACTACCCTATAACGCCGGCAAGTGACGACAGCGAGTTTCTCGAATCTAACCAGATAGTAGAGCAGACTGATGGCAAAAAAGGATCTATGGTAGTCGTCCAGACAGAAGATGAAATAGCCGCGATTACTATGGCTATTGGCGGGGCATTGACGGGCGTGCGTTCGGGGACGGCCACATCAGGACCGGGATTTTCCCTGATGGCCGAAGCACTTGGATGGGCTGGAATGAATGAGGTCCCGTTGGTAGTATCGCTATATCAGCGCGCAGGCCCCTCTACAGGACTACCGACTAGACATGAACAAGCCGATCTGAGGTTTGCGATTCATGCAGGTCATGGCGAGTTTCCTAGAATTGTTTTTGCATCTGGCGATATTGAGGAGAGTTTCTATGACAGCGTAAAAGCTTTCAATTTTGCAGAAAGATATCAGATGCCGGTAATACACATGCTGGATAAATTGATTGCGAATAGCGTTATGACATGCAAGTATTTCGACCAGTCGAGAGTGGCGATCGATAGGGGAAAACTCTTACAGATTCTACCGCCCTCCGTAGAAGTTGGAGCGGCTGGCCATTATCTTCGGTTCAAATTTGAGGAGAGCCCGGTTTCGTCACGAATTCCTCTCGGAACTGAAAATGGGATATTCTGGAATAGTGGAGATGAACATACCGAAGAAGGGCATATTACTGAAGACCCTTTTATACGCAACAAGATGATGGACAAGCGATTAAGCAAACTAGATCTCGCCTTGGAGGAAATATCTGATGAAGATAAGGCTGTATCCTACGGACAACTAGACCCGTCACTCGCACTTACCGTGATCGGTTGGGGCTCTACGAAGGGTGCAATTCTGGACGCGTTGGATGAGCTTGCCCTAGAGGGCAAAAGGGTACATTTTGTTCAGGTGCGTCTAATGAATCCATTTCCTACTGCGTTACTAGAAAGGATGCTGTTCAATACTAAAATTTTAGTGGACATCGAAATGAACTACTCTTCGCAATTGGGATCGCTTGTCAACCAATATCTGCACCGTGATAGCGAGTATAGAATAGTAAAATACAATGGCAGGCCCATGTCTACCAGTGAGATTTATAACGCGTTAATGAGCATCATTAATGGAAATGCTCCTAGGAGGATTGTTTTAGAACATGGCACTTAAGCTTGCAGATTATAAAACGAACGTTCATAATGATTGGTGCCCTGGCTGTGGAGATTTTGGTATTTTAAGCGCAATTCAAATGTCCTTGGCGGATTTGCAGATCCCTATGCATAAGGCTACTATATTCTCAGACATAGGATGTTCCGGCAAGACAGCGCACTTTATCCACAGTTATGGCATCCATACGCTTCACGGTAGGGTATTGGCTTTCGCTCAAGGGGCGAAACTGTGCAATCCAGAATTAAACGTTTTGGCAGTGGGTGGTGATGGCGGGGGTCTTGGAATCGGTGCAGGTCACTTTGTCAGTGCTGGCCGAAGGAACGTGGACATGGTGTATATTATGTTCAACAATGCGGTCTACGGCTTAACCAAGGGCCAGGCGGCTCCGACATTAAAATTAGGTATGAAGACCAAATCATTGCCACAACCTAACGTGAACAATTCAGTGAATCCCATAGCGCTGGCGCTAGTGTCTGGATTTACTTTTATAGGCAGAGGCTATTCCTATGATGTGAAGCATCTAAAGGATTTGATCGCGAAAGCTGTTCAACACAAGGGCCTAGCTTTCTTGGATGTTCTTCAGCCATGTCCTACCTATAATGACATCAATACTAAAGAATGGTTTCAAGGCGTAGATAACATGAATGCTGAGACCGGCAAGCAAATGCCTAGAACGTACAAGCTAGAGGAAACCGGCTATGATGGCGTTGTGCATGACGAGGAAGAGTTGAATGGTAAAATGGGGCAGGTGATAGAACGGTCTAATGAATGGGGAAGCAAGATTCCATTAGGCGTTTTTTACAAGAATGAACATATTCCAACCTATCAAGAGAGGATAACGTCTAAGATCCATAATTACGCAGAATGGCCACCATCTAGACAAAGCATTGCAGACGAGAATAATGGCCCAATAACTACCATTCAGAAGCTTTTGGACACTCTCAGGGCCGACAATTAGGTACAGAAGCAGGATTAGGCAATCGTGTGATCATGAATATCTTTTACACGTACAAATTTAAAAATAGCAACAGATATCACAAATCCTAGTGGGATCCTGATAAATTAAAGATTCATTCGCTAATTGCCTCTGAATCCTTGTGTATTTGACAGGTATGTTTTAGCAAAAAAAAGAAAAAGAAAAGAAAGGTGAGGATTCTTGGGTCAGTCCCATTTACTCCACGCGGCCATCCATCTGTAGGTCCACGTGTTCAGTTTAGCACCCAATGCTGCTATAGGTACAGTTAGCACTGCTGAAGCGCCTGCTCCTAAGGCTACGGGACTATTGTAGAACTTTCCGACCTGAGGCTCAATTGGCGTCATATACGGTGGCAATGTGGGTCTAGGATACTTGAATGCGACTTCCAACGGATCTCGCACTAGCAGCAGGTTGACCATGTTGAATAACGGAAGTGATAGACCAACCAGGGTACCGCCGACAAGTATTAGCATGTGCTTATTGCGCCGCGTAGCCCAATACGTAAGGTCCAACAACATGGCTGAAGGTATCCATACTGGTACTGCTACGAAGTCATATGGGTATCCTAATGCAAACCACGCACCTTTTGCAACCCATGTATAGATAGTCATTATGGTTGCGTAATACGTGGCTGTTCCTGGAACTCCTGTAAAGAGCAAGTAATAGACAGCTCCTACTGCAAGCATAGTCGATTGTGAAATCGAAAATATTACAAAGGATGTCCAAGCCCAGTCGGTGTAGAAGATATAGTCTCCTGCATTAATTGTCAGTAGCGTGCTATTGACAGCAACTACAACAATGAACAGATAGTGGGTTGTACGTCTAAGCCAGACCATAGGATTCTACGACGCCAAGTAATATATAAAATTTTATTTTATTTGCAAGAGGACTAATTGCACCATGGATTACTTGTAGTAGCAGCCATGACGGGTCTTTGGTCCGTGACTAGCAAATAATATGTCAACCTTATATAATAATAAAAAATATAAAAGATCTGAGTGTCAAGTTACGGACGATGCAGTCTCTCACCAGTGATCTTCATTATGAAGAAGAATCCTAATGATTCAATCACTGTCAGCACGGAAAGTGCATAAATGCCACTAGGTAAAGGATATGCCCACGGATATATTGTTACACCAACATAAACCCCACCAGCAGTCGCCGCCCAGCATAATGCAAAGCCAAAAATATAGATTCTCCGCCAGAATGAAGACTCGACTCTGTGCCCTATCATCTTCTCATATTCATCGCGACCTCCACCTTCTTTTCGTCCGCCGGTACCGTATCCCTTTGGTAAAGTCATCTAATCTAAAGAATCAGTGAATACCCTTTTAAGTTTTGCTGTTAAGCCTTCTCGGATTAATAGCACGGTGTTTTTACAGATTGAAGTTGTCGAGAAATGTATTCTTTTCGAAATAATATCTTCAGCCGCAAGAGCATCGTTGGATTAAACTTTAAAGATAATAAAATAAAAATAAGTTGGTTGGTCCGATTCTAATACAGACCAACATTGTTCTGCTGCTTACTTTTTCTGTTCTGTTTTATGGAATAGCTCTGCTGTACAGCTTTCCTTCTAATGCTAGCTTGTACATTTCGGCTACGTAGGGGTTCTTTGCTGGTGTTTCTGCTCCTAATTCTACCAGGCGCGCATAAACTCGTACTACATATGCA
>WJXE01000430.1 GCA_009665115.1 Nitrosopumilales archaeon | reverse complement strand
TTCTTAAAAATTTTCAGGGCACTGAATTGCAATCTCACTTTGAGAAAATCGCGGGCGGCGAGATGCGAGCCTCGATTAAACCTCAGTTAGTTTATCTTATTCCAAGTGCTTTCAAGGGAACCGCTAAGGAACTGATAAAAAAATATGACGAACGAAATGCGGCCAATGACCTTGTAGACGACCTTGGGTTACGAGATTTGCTCGACCGTAACGTTGGAAATTTGAGTGGTGGCGAATTACAAAGATTAGCAGTCGCGATTGCTTCAGCCAAAGATGCTGACTATTATTTTTTCGACGAGCCATCATCGTTTAACGATGTTTACCAGAGACTTGTGGTTGCAAGAGTGATACGGAGCTTGGCTGATGCGGGCAAGAGCGTAATGGTAGTCGAACATGATATGACGTTGTTAGACTATCTTTCAGACTACATACATATTGTCTATGGAGAGCCGGCCGCATATGGCATAGTTTCTGGTCTACAGGCTACAAAGCTTGGCATCAATAACTTCCTAGAAGGATTTATCCCTACCGAGAACGTACGCTTTCGTGAAAAAGCCTTCCGATTTGAGACCACAAACTCAGTTGAGGACATGATTTTGGATACTGCCGTCGCGAGCTATTCCGATCTGACCAAATCATTCCCATCATTTCATCTCAAAATATTGGCTGGCCGAATACGACACGGAGAAATCGTTGGCGTGATTGGCGCCAATTCGCTGGGCAAGACCACCTTCATGAGAATGCTTGCCGGCCTAGACAAGCCTGACTCAGGTATTATAGATCTTAGTGCGAAAATTTCATTCAAACCTCAATATCTTTCTCAAGATTATGATGGCAATGTCTATACTTTGCTTTCTGCAGCATGTGAAGGCGTATCCGACATTTCTTCGATGGAAGAACAGATTATAATTCCAACCGGAGTCAAGAAACTCTATGAAAGAAATGTCAGGAATCTTAGTGGGGGAGAATTACAAAAGGTAGCCATAGCTGCAACTTTAATGCGTCCGGCTAATATCTATGCCCTAGATGAACCGTCCGCATTCTTAGATGTGGAAGATAGAATCGCATTTGCAAAATTCTTGCAACGATTTGTAAGGGCCTATGGTAAATCTGCTATTGTAATTGATCATGACATGCAACTCATAGACCTTGTTGCTGATTCTTTAGTGATTTTCGATGGCAAACCAGGTCTAGAGGGTTTGGCGAGCCAACCAATGCAGAAAGAAGTAGGAATGAATAAGTTTCTAAGGGAACTCTCTATTACATATAGAAGAGATGAGAATACAGGTAGACCCAGAATCAATAAGGAAGGCAGTCGATTAGATAGGTCGCAAAAAACATCTGGAGATTATTATTACACAAAAAAATCTTCTGGATAGTTATGCCACATATGCTGAAAGAGGTGTTAGCCAATTACCTTACCCCATCAGAACAACACAGGATCTATTCAGCATTTGACATAATTGGAGACATAGTTATTATAAAGATTCCAAAGTGTTTAATGTCGAAAAAGCAAATAATTGGAGAGGCAATTCTTGGCAATGTTAAACCAGCAAAATCCGTCTTCATTCAAACATCCGCAATCAAAGGAGAATTTAGAGTACGTAATTTAGAATTTCTTGCCGGGGAAGACAAGACTGAAACAGAATACAAAGAACATGGATGTCGATTCAGGGTAGATGTCGTTAAGGCCTATTT
>WJXE01000429.1 GCA_009665115.1 Nitrosopumilales archaeon | reverse complement strand
GTTCTACATCTAT
This sequence comes from Nitrosopumilales archaeon, assembly GCA_009665115.1. Taxonomy (GTDB): domain Archaea; phylum Thermoproteota; class Nitrososphaeria; order Nitrososphaerales; family Nitrososphaeraceae; genus Nitrosopolaris. Next base: position 1,690 of record WJXE01000429.1, on the reverse strand, counting down.
CGGCATGCGTTTCTAATGATGGTGTATAAGGAGTCTTTCAATGCGCCCTGAAGAAAATTATTTAGCTGGGAGACCTGTATTCTCTTCTGTTGCATTGAATCCCTATCTCTCACAGTAACAGTATCATCCTCCATAGTTGTCTTATCAATCGTAACTGCAAAGGGAGTCCCAATTTCTTCAAGTCTCCTATATCTTCTCCCTATCGATCCTGACTCGTCCAGAAATGTGTCATAGTCTTGTTTGAGATCGGCATAAATTCCCTCTGCCTTCGCAGCCAATCCATCTTTGGTCATCAATGGAAGCACCCCTACTAATATAGGAGCAAGATAGGGTTTCAGTTTTAAGACCAGTCTGTTCTCGTGTTCGAAGTCTTGAAAGTAACAATGCTCCAAGATAGTGTAAAGGCTTCGATCAATTCCCATTGAAAGCTCAAAGATGTGAGGTAAGACCTTTGTCTGGTCAGAGGGATCGATTACCTCAAGATTTTGCTTGCTTGTAGCAGAATGCCCTTTTAGGTCGTAATCAGATCGATAATTGCATGCCACAAGTTCCAGCCATCCGATACTTGTCTCGACTTCAAAATCAAATGCAATTGATGCGTAGAAAGCTTTGTCCTCGTCAGACAACCGTCTGAAACGCGTTCGCTTCATGTCTATCCCGGTTTTCGAATAGAATTCGTTTAGGAGAGCTAAATAATATGCTACTAATTTGTTTGGCAAGATTCCTTTTTGGATAGCTTCTTCAGCGGTAACCTGATTGACTGTAGAACTTTCATCAGAAATATTTAGAACTGTATTTTTGACCTCTTCAAACCTGGGCAAATCATTCAATTTGTTGGGATTACAAAATACCTCGATCTCGGCCTGATAGAATTCACGAAGCCTTAATAGACTCTGCCTTGGCGCTATTTCATTTCTGAAGCTCTTCCCAATTTGAGCGATGCCCAATGGAAGCTTCCCGCGCATTGTCTTGAAAACTCGAGCAAAATCTACAAATATTGTCTGGCAGGTCTCCGGTCTAAGATATGCTTCCTCCGCAGCTGGGCCTATTCCTACTCTAAACATCATGTTGAATCTGCTTACATTTCCGAAATCCCCCTTACAATTCTGACATTTCAATTCGTGTTTCTTGATAAGTTGGTCTATCTCTTCGTCAGGCATTCGTTCGGGTACGTTCTCGCCAGTTTTTTCGCTGATATATCTGTCGGCTCTAAATGTAGAATTGCACTTTGTACATTTTATAATAGGATCGGTAAAATTGCCAATATGTCCTGAAGCAACAAAAACACTCTTGCTCATAACTTGAGAACCGTCAATTTCCAGCATGCCATCACGTCTGACGAGTTCTCTTCTCCAAAGCTCAATGAACTTGTTTTTCATGCTAACGCCCCTGGGACCGTATTCCCAAAAGCCAGCTGGAGCGTCACCATAAATCTCACAGCTTGGGAAATAAAATCCTCTTTCGAGGGCAAGTTTCATAATCAGTTCGTAATTGGTCATTCTCTTGTGCTCCTAGGTTTCTCCGTTTATCAAGACCAACCAGGGCGATAGTCCTTAAATTTGTTGTCCGCCTAGCCAGTACATCTAAAGTTTAGTGGTGGGACCTATGAAAAGCCAAAGACGAGGAATCCGTACTATCTATAAGCATTTACAATGACAATTTAGCTGCACTGTGTTGCGCAGCGCAACAC
>WJXE01000428.1 GCA_009665115.1 Nitrosopumilales archaeon | reverse complement strand
AAATTACACACGACATGTTGTAGGAAGAGGATGCGATGAGAAATGAAGTATTGCTAGCATAAGATGCCGTCGCCGGCACATCACACAATATTACGAACATAAAATATTCACGATTTACAATCAAATCGAATTTGGCGCTCCGGTGCTGTGTGTGTATCTTGGCCTATTTTCCAAGTCACATCTAGAGAAGCAATATTAACAAAGCCATTATCGGATTAAAGGAAATTTGGTACCGTTACCAATGTACGCTCCATATCTCGAGATTTCTCTTTTACTGCGTCTGAAGATAACAAATCCTTAATTAGAATGTCTTTAATTTCTTGGTTGTCGATTAACATAGAAATAACCTTGTCGTTTTCTTCCCTTGAAGGCATCTCCAATGAATCGATTGCCTTCAATTTCCAGTAATTGTTGAGTGCGCTTTCTATTTTTGCCTCAAGACTCTTCTGAGCGCTATAAATTACCTTACCAAATGCAGTAAGAAGATATCTGCCTCTTTGTCTTTTCACTAAACCAGCTTTTATGAGGCCGGACATACTTGAATAGTACTGTTTTCTCGTAAGTTTCAACTCAGTTATGAGAATATCGCTATTCGAATCTGCTGAAGCGATACTTTTAAGAATATTCGATGCTCTATTATCGGAAATAGCCCCTAAGATAGATAGCTTGGATGTTAACATGCTTGATCTCTCAGGAAATGAGAGGATTGCTTATAAAGGCGTATTGGGTTAAATCCAAGAAAAGTAGCCATTTGTTGTAATTTTTCTATCTCCTCCCTGAATATTGTAAGCAGGATGGTAAAAAGGAAATTTGCAGCACTAAGATTCTAGAAGGAGATACTTGAGCAAGACACCATACAATTTGTCGCCTGGGCGTAGTTTAGTTATGATCTAAAGGTCACGACATTCCCCATAACAAAAAGTTGCTCTCACATCCCGCTTTTTAGATTGTCCTCAGATCACTACAAAATACCCTTCATACAATAAAAATAATGGAGATATACATCGGTATTCCATTATTTCACCCCGTTCTCGTTTGTTAAGATCAGCGATCTATTTCAACTGAATTCTTGGCCTCGATGTCAGAGCCCACCGTTATCCGAGCTGAATAATGAATATCAACCTTGACCAAATTGTAGCCTTAGGGGTCAAGGTCACCGTTGCCTTGAGAAGTAAGAAGGGGCTGGTCCTTCACATTCTACCTCCAAGGTCTGGTGCCCTATACAAACTAAATGGCTCGTCAAGAATCACATAGCCATGGGCCGAAATTAACATACTGATCAATTCTCTATCAATATGTCGATTACTGACATTTGAAATATTATATCCACAAAGAGCAGAGATGTTGTCTTGCAGATATCTACCACATGATCTTTCTGAGTCCAAAAGATAACCAGCAAAACCATTTCTTAACCACCACATCACATCCTCGCCTGCGATCCTAGTTGGATCATCAGTACTATTTTGCCGTGACTTATTCGATGAAATCAATTTGGCTATCCAATCAGCTCCTCTCCTTGCCACTGCTTCATAATCTCGAGGCTCCTGTAAGAGTTCTTCATAAAGCATTATATCGTTAATGCAGCTAAGATAATCGTTAGCTGGTTTTTTAAATGAAAAAAGGCCTTTTGAAGCGTTGCCAAGTATCATCGTATCAAAATATGCAGCTAGCATTTTATCTTTAGAATTATCATTTGTGTAGAGA
>WJXE01000427.1 GCA_009665115.1 Nitrosopumilales archaeon | reverse complement strand
AAACGAGATGCACCACGCATGGGAGAAATTTTGCGAAGTGAACACCTTATCCCAGAGGCTATAATAAGCTCAACGGCCGCAAGAGCTCATGCTACAGCAGAGGCCGTAGCTAAAGCCTCTGGCTATAAGGGAAAAATTGCTTTGAATCGCTCTCTTTATGCAGCTGGACCTGAAGCATATCTTAAAGTCTTGCATGGCCTATCCAATGAAAGCGTCCAAGTTTTGGTGGTTGGCCATAACCCAGGCTTGGAAGAATTACTAGAGAATTTCACTGGCGAAGCTCAAATAATGCCCACATGCACGTTGGCACATGTGAAATTTTCTATGGATAGCTGGCTAGAACTAGATTACAAAACCAAAGGAGAACTAGCAGGTATATGGCAGCCACGCGATCTCAGTTAATGTAGTATAATAATAGATTCCTATCTGGTAATAAAGCATAATGACGAAAAAGGGACGGAACTTGTTTCTCCCTATCAAATAAGGGAGAATGCGGCTTCACGATATTTTGATTGTTATAGTTGAATTCTTGTCTGATAAGCTCTAGTCTCCAAAGAGAAAAAAATCCAATGGGTCTTGCTGCTTCCACGATTTATTTGTGTTGTGTGCGTAATGGTGAAAACAAGACTCAAAAGGATATTGCGCAAGCATCAGGAATATCACACGTTACCGTCAGAAACAGATTCAGGGAGCCAAATAATCATATTGGATAAGATGATTAAATGCTCTATGCCCACAGACATTCTTTGGTTATTTCCTATTTCTTGTTCTTTCGAGAGAACGATTCGGGAGTAATTAGCAAACAGCCTACTGATTTTGTAACTGATTATAGTGAAATGAATTCTTTGAGGCACTAGCCTGGTTACAGCAGAGAGAAAAACTGACAAAGATTATTTACCAAGGCCAAACTTTGTTAGCCTTCATTCAATGTCTTGTCGTTCATTTATAGTCAGTTCATCTAATTTGAGCGTAATTTTATACCATCTGTTACCATGTTTGAATGTATGTGTAGATCCTTTTTTGTTGGTTGCAGAGCCTAGTCCAGTGATCCTATCACTTAATCTACTTCTTAGTCTATCTACTTGATATTGTGCAATCATCAAATTACCAACTATGTTTTCTAGCTCTATGTCCCTCCCTTCTTCTTGCTTTTCTGATGGTCCTTTAGTCTGCATTTTCTATATACAGCCTGTTTCCTACTTTGTAGTGGATTTCATTTATGTAAGGTGATGTATCCACCACAGGAGTTGATAGGGTTGTACCACATACGGCTATCCCTTCAAATAATTCTTCTTCCTGCTCCTGTTCCTCAGTTGCGATTATGCTCATCGCATTTTACAGCGATAAATTAATATTTATATCTTTCAGATAAAAATCTAGAATATATACTATGTTATGGTTGGAATAGCAAGTAAACATCTATGAATTTTTCAAAATCATAAAATATTTAGCTGTTTCTGTTAGAATCTTTTATATTTAGTCCCGGTCTATGATTCTATACTCTTGTAAATAATATTGCTAGTACGAAGCCTACGGATCGCTTGCGACACAAATAGAATACTACTAAGAATTCGCTACATCTAGGCATATTTCTTGTTTTAATATTGAGCTAGGAGTACGAAGAGCACAGTAATTAGAAGTACAATTATGTGTATTTCAATTTAAGGTATAAGTACATATAATTAATTAGCATTAATATGTGCGAATTATTATTA
>WJXE01000426.1 GCA_009665115.1 Nitrosopumilales archaeon | reverse complement strand
AATTTACCATTCGAAGATGAACTTAAGACAATAGAAGAAGACTAATAAAACATTTTCAATCGCTAGGCCGCTCAGAAATCGCCTTGCTTATTATCAAATAGTTATAAATGAATACAACATTTGTTTAGTATGATAGTTGACAGTAGAAGATCAAATGATGGATGCCGAATACTTCTTGCATGCTTTGAGGGGTAAAACCTCACGTGAAGAATTCAGACCTAATCTTACTGCCTTTTTGGCAATATCCAGAGGAATACTGGATCATCTGTTGGAGGCCTATAATGTGAAGTTCGGGCTCAATATTCCTATACATGAAAAATTGTTTATTAAGACGTTTAAGAAAGCAGCAAATAGGCAGAATAACCAACATGCATTGGGATGCCGAGTGGTACTGGATGATACATCATATTCCTAACATACCTCAGTTGTCTTTGGAAAGGAGACGGTACGCCTTGCTTCACCTTCAGTTGAATGTTTGACGATGACATATCGATTACTTTATAGCCTACAACAACTGTAAAGATACCGTTGTCGCATTAAATACTAGTAAAGATCATGGTAAATCTGTGCGGTACTATCTACAACAGCCAGGTAAGAATGCCCAACAGATTAAAAACATTCTAGTAGTTGATGACGAATACGACATTAATTTAACGCTTGAATGCATTTTAAACCAAAGTGGCTTTAAGGTCTATTCATTTACTAATCCCTTGATCGCGTTGGAGAGTGTCAAGCCCGGCCTCTTCGACCTGGCTATACTAGATGTCAAGTATATAATGAAGTGTCGACTACAAAAATGCCATTGATAGTCACTACTAGTATCATTAACAAAAAAACTTATTTGATGACGTTTATTGCTTGGGCCATAATAGTTACCGATGTAATCTTTGGCACCTTTCTTGACGCTTTGGGAAAGCCTCTTAATTCTTCTTTTGGTGTAATATTGTTTATAACAATGAGTATCACTGTATTTTTTGCAGGTCTGTATGCCCTTAGAGATTATATGGTTGCATTGCGCAAAGTCCTTGAGGCTCCTTCGTTTTTTAATAGGCTGTACAAGGCAACACCTATTTTTCTTTATGCACTTTTAGTCATCTTTGGAGCTATCATTGTTGAAATGGTGTTATTTTCACAATATAGCACTTTCCTGCTGATTCTAATTGTCTTAATAAGTGGAGTAGCCATCGGAGTAGCCGTCTTGTTCTTTGGTTTTCGCACTTACAAATTCTTGTCATGGTTCAAGTCGAGTAGCAACAAACGACACAATATCATGATATTGGCATTTGCTGTATCATCGATGCTCCTTTGCATCAGCATGACAGTTACTACTGTATTTGATACAAAGGAATTAGTCTTTTCAAGACCACCCTCCATAGATCCAAATTTCCACTCTAGCAATTCTATGGCAAGCAGACACTTATCTAGTATAGAACTTGTGATTCATCTCTATATGTTTCTTGTCCCTCAAGTTACTGCTATTGCTATCGCAGAAACAGTTGCTGTTGCATATTTCCTTCGTTATTTTAGGGATCAGATAGGAAGAGCAATATTTTGGACAATTATAATTTTACCACCTGTATTTTTTTTAACTGGGGTATTTGGTCCTCAATTATTAAGCCACAGTGGCGATGTAATGGTATATCAATTACCTAGGTTCCTTATCTTTAGGGTAATAGGTACCGCAGGATGGGTTGTAGCTGATTTTGTAATAGCTTTTGCATATCTTTTAGTAGCAAAAAAACTTGGACGGCAAATTACCTCTTCTCATAATAAGATCATTAACTATTTGATTATAGCAGCATTATCAACCATTTTAGTTTCTCCAACGACCAATAACTGGATAACCAACAATTCTTATCCACCCTTTGGAGCAATCCAACGTGCCTTTGTTGTGCTTGCTTCTTTTCTCTTTAGCATAGGAATATACTCTGTCGCGCTGTCAGTGGCCCAAGATGCAGAATTGCGTCAATTAGCCAGAAAATATGCAAAGCAGTATGCTCTGCTAGATACCTTAGCTAAACAGCAAGAGGACGCGGAGGTTATACGTATTGATAAGGTTGTAAAACTAATCCATAAACATGCAGGTGCTATGGAAAAAGAAACAGGAGTAGAATCTTCAATGTTAGATGATAACGAAGTTAGACAATATTTAGACTTGGTAATTAGGGAGACTAGAGGAAAAAAAGGATGACAGAACAGTCGGCTAGCTAGCTTTAAGCTTAGTGGCTAATGCTTGACACAAAGAGGGATTTGATCATATTCCAAAAGAAGGGAGGAGGAGAAGAAGACCAGGAATAATAAGAATGATAAAAAACAAAATTATTATAGTAGTTTCATCAAAAACAACAATAACAAAAACTACATCATTGTTGACATCACGGTAGCAGACTGCCAAATCAGAGCAGCAAAACCCGCAGATCCTTTTCAATCAGATCCTATGCCGCATGGAGATGCTGAAAAAGCGATATGGTGGAATAATCACTAAACCAATTTCTGCCTTTGGTTTATAATGTATTTTCCTTATTCTCGCAATCTGTATCTGTTTTTTACCTGTATACACTGTTTTTCACGTTTAGTAGACCTGTTGGTGCTAACTTATTTGGACTTGCCTTTTGGGTGATAACAAGAAGGTTCAGGCATAGTGGTACCGATATCCCAAATTACATGATCATCTCAGGAATTGGTCTTGTTCTGTTGTTTGTATCTAATCAGGCAATTGTTTTTGTTGATGAGCCGTACCCTCCTTTTGGATTTGCTAGCGTTTCATTTATGGGATTGGCATCATATTTGGTTTTGATTGGCATATATTCTTCAGCAATTTCTATATCTGAAGACTCAAGATTACGCAGTTCAATTCGGGATTTCGCGATGAAGGAAGCAAAGTTATTGGATAGTATAGGGA
>WJXE01000425.1 GCA_009665115.1 Nitrosopumilales archaeon | reverse complement strand
GAATCTGCATAAACGAGTAATTCCGTAGGTCCTGCCACCATGTCTATCGAAACCTTTCTTGAGGCGAGAAATTTGGCGGCGGTAACAAACATTCCCCCGGGACCAACAATTTTACTAACCCTTTCTATAGCGGGTGTTCCGTAAGCAAGAGCAGTAATCCCTTGTACGCCCCCTATTTTGTAAAATTCTTTCACCCCACAGATCCTGGCGGCCACAAGGGTTAGAGGATCTACTGTTCCGTCTCTTAGCGGAGGTGATATTGCTACTATTCTCTTTACTCCAGCTACTTTTGCAGGAACAGCGCACATTACCATCGTGCTAGCATAACGCGCATTACCGCCGGGAATATAACATCCGACACTAGAAATCGCATGGATTAATCGCTGTACCTTTATCCCATCCGATAAAATTGAGATTCCCTTTAGGTGATTCATGACGGAAACCTCGCTTTCCATTAAACGTCTCTTGATAACGTTAATTGCTTGAATCTGCTTCTTCGTAACCATAGAGTACGCCTGTTCGAATTCTTCCTCAGTAACTTTTAATGAATTCAACCGAACTCCATCCAACTTTTCGGTATAGTCTATAATTGCAGCATCGCCACGCTCAGCCACGTCATTCATGATAGAAGCTACTCCCTGAATTAGCTGATCAGAAATACTGATGCCCGAGTTGCGCAACTTTGCCGCGTCTTCTTTGGCGTTTGTTATTATTATCGTCTTTATCAAGCATGCTCTTCTAGATTTATCTCATCTAGCGGCAGAATTTGCCGAGGCTCCATAACAACTAGGCCTTGTGCAATCTTCCTCATCATGGGAACAAGTTTGATAAATTCATCCTTGTCAATGATCGTGTTTACACCATACCATCCCTGCTCGCTTAATTCGCTAATTGTCGGCTTTTTCAAAGCAGGCATATTTTTCAACAAATGGTCTAGATTTTCTTTCTTTACATTGACGAAAATGTGAAGCTTTTTACGGGCTTCAACGACACCCCTCAGTAAGGCAATCATGTCGGCGATTTTTTCTCTCTTCTTCGTATTTTTTAGGGCGCTTCTATTGGCGACAACTACTGCGGATGATTCCATTACTATATCAATTATTTTTAGATTGTTCTGTCCCAACGTGGTACCGGTTTCAGTAATATCAAATATTGCATCGACATCTTCTGGGGGTTTTGCTTCAGTAGCTCCAAATGAAAGGAATATTTGTACGTTCTTGTTTTCACCTACCCTCAGCCAGGGTGTTATTATCATAGGATCTAGTATGCCAAAGTGCTTTTGGTAAGCCTGATTGGATTTAAAATGAGCAGAAGTAGTTGTGAGGTATTCGGAAGATATCCGGAGTGGCTTCTTTTTTGCTGCAAATTCCTCAATCAGACCTGTCAGGTCTTCTACTGCAAACGATTCTGGGACGGCTATAACTTGCTTGACTTTTCCGTATTCTAAATCTAGTAACGTTGTTATATCTGCTTTCGCCTCCCTGACCCAATCTTTACCAGTGATTCCAACGTCGTAGAACCCTTCCTGGACGTAGGTTGGTATTTCTTGGGGGCGTAAAACCTTAACCTCTATCTCGGGGTCGCTCAGCTTTACACGATAGGTACGTCCCCGGCCACTGATGCTCTGCCACGCCTGCTCTAGGATCTTGAATGTGGCTTCCTCAATACTACCTTTGGGAATTGCAAATTTCACGGTAGGCATACTCAATTGCAAAGTC
>WJXE01000424.1 GCA_009665115.1 Nitrosopumilales archaeon | reverse complement strand
AATATGGTGGCGATTCTATGCGGGGTAATGAGAGGAAAAGGACAGAAGGAAAAGACCACTAACTGTTTGGGTGTTTTTTGATGTACTGTTCGTATGATTCTATACATTTTTTTTGTGTTTCTGATTGAACCGATCCAGGTCGAAGCTTCCTGATCCTCATAATAGCTTTTTCGGCACCTAAATTTTCTTCCTCTTTGAGCAGATAAGCAGCTAAAATTGTCCCCGTTCTTCCTTTACCTGCGGCGCAGTGAACCATAACAGGTTTTTCACTATCTATTTGCTTTTTTATATAATCGACCGTAATATCCAATTGTTCAAGAGAGGGAGCACCGTAATCTTCTACTTTTAAATGGAGATACTCAAGGTTATTTCCATGATTAATATTATTTGTAAGCCAGTGCGCTGGCAAAGGCACTTCTCTTACCGTAATTATAGTCTTGATCCCGTGTGCTAGTACCCATAGAAATTGGGAATAAGTCATGGGTATCCCGCTTCCCGCTAGCTTATCTTTGATAACCCAGCTGTAATTGGTTGGTCTAGTTGTCACATGTGCTTGTACCCATCTATAGGCATCGCCAATTCTAGTCATACTAACTAACTGTCTGATCAAATTAGATTATTTAATTTATATAATATGATGATAAATCGTGTCATTTTGTGCTCAGATTGGGGCTGCAAAAATAACACCTCAATTACTTGAATTCACGTATATTTACATTCTCCAGCTCACTATTTCGGTCGTTTGCTCTTCTCCGTTCCAAAGCCACCATTTTTCCTCTCTACAAACAGTCAAATCAATACCAAAACCTCTGAACATCTAATTATTTAATGAATATCTACTTTAAAGGTCAACAGAATAAGAAGGCTTGTATTATATCTCGAAGCATTGGATTAAACTATCGGAATTAGTTAGGGATGGTGTATGTGTTAAAAAATTCTAGATATGGTCAGCGGCACTGAAAACCCAGTAGTGGTCATTAAGAAGTTTAATTTTTTGGAAATGAGAGCGCGAAAACAGGATCTCTGTTTGGGTTACCCAAAGAATCGATCGAATTACTGGAAGTGTCCCCCATTTGCTCTTTATAGCAGTGGTAATACTCAGGCTACTGCCAAATTGGCATATCCCATTGCAATGAAATCAAATACTCACAACCCTTAATTGTTATCAATGTTATATTTCACTGTATAACAAATGCCTGATGAACTTCCAGACACAGACGAAGAGTATGTTTTGGCAAAAATAAGCTATGTCGGTTTTGCAGACCCGCGGGGACAAGAAGGCATCGTGAAATTAAAGACATTTGAGGGGAAAGAATTTCCAATGCGTGCTTTTTCAGGCGAGGTTGCGAGGCATATATTACGCTTCCGAGACGGCGATAAAAATACCATACCGACAATCTACAATCTAGTTGAAGAGATAGCTGTTATCCAAGACTTACTTCTGATGGAAGTGAGAGTTTACCAGAGCGGTTCAGTTCTACGAGCAAATCTATACTTTAAAAGTAGAAAGGAGAATTTAGTGTTGAGAAATTATCGTGCATCGGATTCAATCGCCTTAGCGGCTTACTACGATGTACCAATTAAGGTAAGAAAGAAGTTATTTGAAGAAGCAATACAACAGTAACTTGACTAAAGATGTCGAGCAGATTAAATAAAAGCACATTTGAAATCTTCTCTAGACTATCCGAGTAACACTATTTCGCATGTTGGTCTATATCAACGTC
>WJXE01000423.1 GCA_009665115.1 Nitrosopumilales archaeon | reverse complement strand
CGTCTATTTATATTTTAATGAAGGAATTTTTGAAAGATTTCCAGTCTAAAAAATTAGCTATGTTAAGTATAATCTCAGTAACTACATTGTTGATGATATTATCTGGAACAGCAAGTTTTGTTTCAAATAACTATTATACAGTATATGCGGCTGCAAAGAATGCAGCAAAGACTACCTCGCCATCATCGACAGGATCTAACCAGTCTGGGATTAGCGGTGGCAGCGCTGGCGGTAGTGGTGGTAGTAATGCTGGAGGAGGTACAGGAGGTAATAGCAACAGTCCAGCACCGTCCTCCCAACAAGGAAGCACTGCGCATTGTGATAGGCCTGGATTCCCATCTTGTGCTAGTCTAGGCTCCCAAGCTGGAAAGAGCGCACCTGGAACTAGCTGTCCTCCTGGTCATAGCCAGGCATTTTGTAATGCATATACGGCAGCATCACTAGGTCCAACTATTAATAATAACAATCCAGGGGTGTCTTCTCAACAACAAGCTGCACATTGCGATCAGCCTGGATATCCATCTTGCTACAGTTTAGGCTACCAAGCTGGAAAGAACCATCTTGGCACTAGTTGTCCTGGTGGTCACAGTGCAAAATATTGTGTTGGGTGGAATTCAGGAGCAGGAAATACGACACATTGCGATCAACCTGCATGGCTTAGCTGTTATACTTTAGGCTATCAAGCCGGAACTGCTGCCCTCGGGGCTAGTTGTCCAACAGGTCATAGCCAGGCATTTTGTAACGGGTATGAATACGGAAGTGGTGGTAATGGAAGAGCGTATGTACAGGGAGTTACTGATCCCACACATTGCGGTCAGCCAGGATTTCCCGCTTGCTATGACGTAGGAAATCATGACGGATACAATAATGCAGTAAATGAACACCACCAATTCAATAATTCATGTCCCTTAGGACATTCTAAAACGTTCTGTGATGGATATGTACCTGGGTACAACCGAGGAATATCATACAATCTAGGCTATTCACGGGGTGTCAACAATTCGAATCATGATTGGGAGTCAAGTAATCAAGATATACATGCATTTAACTACGATTGCCCAAGCACACATTCAAAAGATTTCTGTAATGGATATACGGATGGGTATGGTGACGAAGTACATGATATATTAGGATAAGGCCTCCCCCACTACTCGCAAGAGCAAAACGACACTTAAGACCAGTCTAGTATCTTTCATGATATACCGCCGCACTTATTGATTATCACCTGGTTGTACCAATTTGACATATAGAGCTACAGCAATGTCCACTCAGATAGGGCGAGTTAAGGAGCAACCAAGGAAATTTCAGCTGCGATCTTTTGGGCCTCTTCATAAATTATCTTTGCTCCGCATCCCTCTAGGGCCCTTCGACGCGATAGACTGTACAGTGAACCCAGGCAACGATTCTTTCATCACTTTCAAATCTATATTCATATGTTCAACTTATCAATTCCTTGAAAAATCCTTCAGTGTTGCCTCTCCATAAGTTCGTGGCCAGTTGAATCGATATGCTCCTTCGCCATTTGCATATCAACAAACTCCTTGTTACATGGAAGGTAATGATACGTTACTTTCATGCTACAAAATTGTGCATCAAACTAGAAACGAGTTTCACAACTCCATGAGACAGCTATTTTGCAAGACAACGAGACTAAGAATTAAAGTGCGATTTAGTCGCTCTTCCAAATCTGATGTTGTGTGGCCAATTTTGTATCTGTTTGAATCGACATAGTATGTGTTATCCAATAAGTTGTAGAGTTCATCCCTCGCGTTCTGGTTCTTAATTATTTCTGTGTCGAGCTCTCTGTTTAACGCCTCGGTGAATAGACTTCTTAGCTAGATGAATAGAGAGACTGACTTTACCATTGTTGTTAGCAACAGTGGGGGGAGAAGACTGAAGAAATTGCATTACCAGTTGAAGTAGTGTTTACTTTTGTGATCGTTGAGTTCTCCCTGCATATTGTTGGTCTTGTTGGTTGCGATGCGAGTAAGAGAAGTACCATTGCCACTACTATGTGATATTAAATTAGGATCTTAGCTCCATTCGTCAGAGGCGTAGAACTAAGGAGAAATAGGATTGCTTAAAATGTACACCTAAGTATAGCTCTCAAATCGTTTCGATAAGATCTGATTAAATACTCAATTGGCAAAAAAATGTCTCAATTAGTCTCGACAATCGATCTGTATCATCAAATCATAATATTCCAGTGCAACAGATAAGATACGCAATTAAGGTTCCAGCACTGTCAATTTTCCTTTCGCTTACCATCTCCTGTAATTTTTTAACAGATACCATTTCAATCGTTCTTATGTCTTCCATGGTATCATGTTTAGACTCCCCTTTAAACAAGTTCTTTGCTCTAAAGATATGAACAAGTTGTTTTGATATGCTAACTGATGGATGATATGCATATATCTCTTCGATCTCTTTGGCAAGGTAACCAGTTTCCTCTAATAATTCACGTCTAGCTGTTTTTTCAGCATCCTCATAATTCTCCATATGACCTGCGGGAAATTCAAGTAATACTTTGTGTAATGGATATCGATATTGCCTTATCATAACTAAGGTGTCTTTGTCAAGAAACGGAACGATAACAGCAACATCTGAAGATTTATACCATGTGTAATGCATCATCTTTCCGGTCCCTATTTCGACTTTGTCTTGATACAATTCAATCCACGGATTTTGGAAGATTAGGTCGCTTTGTATTGTTTTCCAGTCTGAGGTCATGTTAGTTACTTATTGTCTTCCTTTTTGGCTAAATATACTCCTTGTTTGTCATATTTTCTTGTAGCGCTTGTCTTTTTGTAGCCTAAAGGCTCGCCACGCTATAGACAACTACTAGATTTTAGAAAAGAGCAAGAGAAGATCAGCACCTTCACAATAAGTCGTAAGTTCAACTGTTTCAATCTATTCAAATCTCCGCTTCAGTCGATATATGAATCGAAACGGTAATTTAATCATCAACTGAGTTTAAATGCGAAGTAAACTAGGTATCATCCTGGAGTAATC
>WJXE01000422.1 GCA_009665115.1 Nitrosopumilales archaeon | reverse complement strand
TGTATAGATTGAACAGGGCTGCGGGTGTGGGAGTGCAGCATATCCTTAACATTATTTCAAATGCTAATAATTATCTAACCCCAAGTGGAATATAGATATGGTAACCATCATCCCAGGAGAGTCAAATACCACAAATGGAATTCGTCGCTCTTGTTATATGCTCCTAATCATATAGCCTATCGATGAAGAAAACAGCTTTAGGTGCTATCTCAACAACGACAACAATTGCTGTTTCGGTGATTATCGCCGCAGCTTTGATTGCTCTTCCAATAGCTTCGACAAGTAAGGTTGCTTTTGCTGTTGAGTATACAAAAAACATTTCCAATATAACAGCTCCAACCACACTCAATCTTCATTTTGCCTCCCATAAATGAAATACAGAGACAAAACGGAAATAATTACGCTCATGTTAAGATCTGCTAGTAAGGAGAATGGCGCTTTTAAAACAAGAATAATGTATGACGCTTTTCTGTCTTTTTCACAACTTGAGGTGTATTTTCCACTCCTATTGAGAAATGGGTTGTTAGCGGATGGTGAGATTAAGAAAACCTATAAAATTACGGGAAAGGGGTCGCACGTGTTAGAATTATGCGATAGCCTTAGTCACATGATTGACACTAGAAAAACAAACAAAGACGAGAAAAATAGCATAAAAGTTTAAGCCCAACCCTACGGCGTAGTAGTAATTCCTAGTATGGTGGCGGAAGCAGTAGTACGCTGGCAATTCTGGAAAACATGGTATCCTAATCATTGATGACTTGAAGCTGACTTATCCGGTCTCGTATGAAAGGTCAATTGCTACAATAAAAGACCTAATGTATCAGTCTAGAGATTATTCAAATCTTAAATACGACTATGTCGAGATGCATTTGGAGAGGGAGTTAAGTAAAGTCACATGTGTTTCTCCGGAACGAGTAGAGCATGTCCAGAGTTTTGCTTTACTGAAGAAGAAATAAAGAAATTTGTAGGTAAGTTAAGAATCGCAACAAAACAGCTTCTCGGCATGCTTCTCAGGATTCTGGTAGGAGAGAAGAGAAGTTTAACCGGGCATTATCTAAAATCAATTAAGGACATTTGTGTATTATTATAATGACCAGATGATAATTGAACATCGGATCTTTAACTCAATATACTGGGAATGGCTCCATTTCCTGTGGAGATAAGCAACATCAGATTCACACCGACTCCTAATCATACGCTTTGACCACGCCGGATTTTTGTAGAAATTACATACTACGAATGTGTCATATTGCAAGTGATATAAGACTACTATAGTAAGAACCGTTCCTGCGGCCACTGTTGCCATACTTCCAACTATTATGACCTTCAGTATACATGTCAAATCCTTTAGTTGTCCTGATGATCATACTCCCACCCCAGCTTCAATTATCTCACCACAAAGAAATGACTCGGATAGACCTGCTGTACCAGAAAAGCAAGAGAGTAGAGACCCCTTTTAACATACCTTGAAAATAGCATTATAATTATGGTCAAAAAGGAAAGACAATCAGAAGATATAGAATCCTTAATGCTTTTGGAAATTGAGGCTATAACTTAACTCACTTAAATACATATCGATTTGAGGACGAACGATACCACATAGGTGATATATAGCAAGTAATACGATATACATGTAGGGTATTGTTACAATGACATATTCTGAAAAAACAACAACAAAAAGGATAACGAAACAAGAAAAAGAACTATTACAGAACAAAACTAACCAAGAAAGCTTGGCT
>WJXE01000421.1 GCA_009665115.1 Nitrosopumilales archaeon | reverse complement strand
GTCTTACTGTCTCGATTGCATATTCAACTTGATAAAGTCTACCATCCGGTGAAAATACTGTAATCGCCCTATCATAACCCGCTGCTGCTGGTAACAATTCATTTTTAACTACTTCGTAATGTTTAATTTAAATTTACCTTCAATATTTCTATTCTTATCAGGGGTTAATTCTACGCCGGCATGGTTCAAGACGAGATAATCTTTTATGGACACCCCAATGTGCGCAGTACCCATACTAAGACAATTGAGATAACTAAAGCTCCAACCCTTAGCTTAAGGGGGGATTGCATCATAGGCGTCAACGCAAACAAAGCCTGTAGAGATTTGAAACCGACGTTGAAGCGCTTGCTTCAACAAGCAGATTTGGTTGTAAAAATAGAGATTGAAGTGAGTGATTTATCCTTCGCGATTGACGCGAGGAGTAATTCGCGTCTATCTCTACTAAACCATCATGACATAGTTATTCGTAAATCAGACTTTGTATGCCCTAGAACAGTTGCAATTACCTGCAACAAGGCTTCCTCTGATATCCCTAGCGACATAGTACAATTATTAGGGAAACCGGAAATGCAAGGATTATTGAGGATAAGAATAGAGTAATTAGGTACGATTCTTGAGTGTAACTTCAACAAACGGTATCCCTAGTCTCTGATCTTATTCCCCGTGATCTGCTCGTAGGCCCATACATATCTTCTCGTTAGCTCGCCTAATAACTCGGAGGGGATTACAGGTCCTACAATTTTTCCCCCATCCCTTATGGAATTATCAACATTATCCTTGAAACCAGTTCTTACAAGCCAGTCCCTCAGTAGCTGCTTATCGAAGCTCTCCTGATCTCTCCCCGGCGAATAACCAGATCGTAACCATAAACGAAATTCATCCGGTCCTATGGAGTCGCCTAGTATGATACCACCGTTTGCTGAATCCCTGCCGAATTCAAACTTAACATCTGCAATGATGAACCCCCTTTTTTCAGCTATGTCGCTCATCTTATTGTATAAAGATATTGAAGTCTGCTCCAGATAGTCAAAATCGCTGTCGGAAATGAGTCTAGAACTTAGAGCATCGTCTCTTTTCACGGGGACATCGTGCTCTTCTGATTTTGTCGCTGGATCGAAAACAGGATTCGGTAATCGAGATGCCTTAATTGGTGGGATCTTGTCGGAAAAATGAGTACGATTGTTTGTGGATTTGCGAAGGCGTTCAAACAAACTTCCATACAGATAACCTCTTACGACGCATTCTAATGGTATCATCTCCATTCGTTTGACCTCCATCTTGGTTTTGTTGTGGACTCTAACCATGTGATGTTCGGTGTTAAGTGAGTCAAACCAAAATTCGCCGAATTTGCACAAGACTTCCCCTTTCCTAGGTACCATGTTCGCCATTTGTACATCGAACGCTGAAACTCGATCTGAAAAATGGAACAGCAAATTACCATTGTCCAATTGATAAATATCTTTAACTTTGCCCTTGCGAATTAATCTCATAATCACCTTTGTCGAGCTCGGAAATAAAACATAATCGGATGATAAAGCGGGGGATTTTCTAAAAATTTTATGACTTCCATACCTCAATTCTAATTATGAGGTCATGGTGGGATTCGAACCCACGACCTAAGGTTTACAAAACCTTCGCTCTAACCAGGCTGAGCTACATGACCGCAAGAACATTCGTAATCAGATTCGTTCAAATATTTAATTAATACTTTCGGTAATAACTCCTGCGTTGGTCAAAGG